>PBDA01000016.1 GCA_002718345.1 Rhodospirillaceae bacterium | reverse complement strand
CCCCCGCTAGTTGTTGCCTATGCTTTAGCTGGAAATATGGAAATAGACCTTTATAACGACCCATTAGGCCAAGATCAAAATGGAATTGATATTTACTTACGTGATATCTGGCCTAGTTCTCATGAAATACATGAGCTGATTTCAAAAAATATTGATGCAAAAATGTTTGCAACTAGCTATGCCGGTGTTTTCGAGGGAGATGAGAACTGGAATAGCCTTCAAATTCCCGCTGGCGAAACCTATGAATGGGATGACTCATCAACATATGTTAAGAACCCACCATACTTTAAAGGAATGCAGTTAAAACCAGAACCAATTAGTGATATTCAAAACGCCCATGTTTTAGCAATGTTAGGAGATTCCGTTACCACTGACCACATATCGCCCGCAGGTGCAATTGCATCAAATGGCCCAGCTGCTGATTATCTACGTAGCTTAGGTGTAGAGCAAAAAGATTTTAATTCTTATGGCTCACGTCGAGGTAATCACGAAGTAATGATGCGAGGAACTTTTGCTAATATTAGACTGCGCAATCAACTTGCCCCAGGCACTGAAGGCGGATGGACAACTCATATACCAAGCGGTGAACAAGTAAGTATTTTTGAAGCCTCAAAACGCTACGCCTCTGAAAATATACCGCTACTTGTAATAGGCGGAAAAGAATATGGGTCAGGCTCTTCGCGGGACTGGGCAGCCAAAGGCACACAACTTTTAGGAGTTAAAGCTGTACTCGTTGAAAGCTATGAACGCATACATCGCTCTAATTTGATTGGAATGGGGGTACTGCCATTACAATTTATGGATGGTGAAAATGCCTCAACGCTTGGTATCACCGGTGAAGAGACCTTTGAAATAAAAGGCATTGATGGAGGAATGGCAAAACAGGTTAACGTGATTGCAACTAAGAACAATGCAATCAAAGTCTCCTTTAATGCTCAGGTGCGAATAGATACACCAAAAGAACAAGCTTATTTTATGAATGGAGGCATTCTCCAATATGTTCTTAGAGAACTTGTTGAATCAGATGAAGCCTCATAAGATTTTTTTCGATCCCTTAGTTAAAGAAAATTAAGGTTGTCAGTCACCTGGCCATTCGTCAAAAGGAAATGGCTGTTTGTCCGTGACGAAGACCAAATATGCAACCAGCTGATATGAATAGGTAGCAAGACTTTGGCCAAATCTAGTTAGACGGTTGTTAGTTTTTCCCGAAACCAGCATCATAATAAATTGCAAGACCATTACTGCAATAACCACCACTCTAGAAACGCTCCAAATGGCAAAGAAAAGAACCATAAAAAGCAATCTCAGCCAAGTTGAACGCGCTTTAATATTTTCTTCAATACTATTTTCGTCAGTTTTTTGGTTAGACTCTGGCGCAACATGATCCTTTGGCGACTCAATATCGCTCATAAAGCTCCCTCGTAATACTTCATAAAATACGTTTGAATAACAAGACTCTTATTGTATACCTATGTAAAACGACGTGTGAAATATATAATTTTAAAATAATCAACATAAACATTACATATTTGATTTGATGATTTAAAAAGGATTTTTTATTCTAAAGCAAGAAATGCAATCACTTATAGACATTGGAGCTAATCTTACCCATGACTCCTTTAATCATGATATTTCAAATGTTCTGCAAAATGCAGAGTCGGCGGGCATCTGCAGCATAATAGTTACAGGAACAAGTGTGGCAGAGAGTGAACGTGCTCTCGAACTTGCTAATAAATACCCCCAACTCCTATATGCAACAGCAGGCATACACCCACACTATGCAAAAAATTTGGAAGAAGGAAGCATTAATGCTTTAAGAAAAATAGCTGCTTGCAACAAGATTATTGCAATAGGCGAATGTGGTCTTGATTACTATAGAAACTTTTCTAGCAAATCAGATCAGATAACGGCGTTCTCAATGCAACTGGAGTTAGCAGCTGAAATCAATCTTCCCGTTTTTTTGCACCAGCGCAAAGCCCATACTGACTTTGTTAAATTACTAAAACCAATGCGCCATAGGTTAAAAGGTGGAGTTGCTCACTGTTTTACGGGTGGACTAGAGCAACTTTATGCCTATCTTCAAATGGATCTTTATATTGGAATCACCGGATGGTTATGTGATGAAAAACGTGGAGCTTCACTGAGAAAATCCGTTCCACAGATTCCACTAGAACGCCTGCTCCTGGAAACTGATGCTCCGTACCTAATGCCTAAAGATCTCCCGAATAAGCCTTCAAGCAGACGGAATGAACCGAAACATCTTCCTCATATTCTTAAAAAACTATCAGAAATTTTGAATATTCCAGAATTAAAAATAGCTGAAGCCAGTCGTGTCAATGCTCAGCAATTATTTGGACTCAACTGATATATTAATTAGCAGTTGCAAATCAATATCAGTCAGGAGAATTACTTTTAACTTCCTTACAAATGATCTTCCAGTACGGGCTAAAAGCCTCAATTACACGATCTAGTTCGCTGTTTTTTGGTTTCCTATACTTCTCTAGCAGTTCCTTTGGAAGACAGATATTTTCTGGTCGGTTATCACCAAAATCTGTTCCACTGGCAAATAAAACATACCCAGTAACTGGAACATCCCTAACCAGTATTTTCATAGCCGCGATCCTATTAGTAAGAGCATGTTGAGGGTTTCTTAAAGTTACTCGTTTATGATTAGTCAAAACTGTCCATTCATCCATTTGATTACCACCATAAAGCACACCAACAGTATTCTTAATATCCAGTACCACAAACCCTTTACTAGTGAATAGGATGTACTCTAAGTGGATCTCCCCATCGATATCATCTGTCAAAATTACGTTATGAAGGTAATCTATGCTTATCTTTTCTATCACCTGAGTGAATGGATCCTTCATACGCCTACTATTTCTTAAATATCCAAGCATAATAAATAAACTCAATAAAAGTACTACGATCAGCAGAAGGTCTGCATAAAGATAAATAAGATCAATAATATCTATTAAAATATTGTTTTAATTAATTTTATTATAACTCATTTCTAAGCGATGTGATCTTAGGTTCGAGTTGTTGGTAACGCGTTGGAAGTGTTAACAAGTTCTGCAAAGACTCAGGTATTTCAACTATTTCTCCTATAGCGTTCTCCACGATATTTTCAAATTTTGCTGGATGTGCAGTAGCAGCAACGATCCAAGTAGCAGCCTTACGCCTTTTTAAGGGAAGTTGATCATAAGCTCGAAAACCTGTAGCTGTATGGGGACACCAAATTTTACCCCTATTCACAAAATCATCAGCAATCTGCTTTCTAATTGCTGCATCATCAATTGGATAAGCTTCTATAGAACCCCTTAACTCAGAAAAATCAGGAATAAGGTTAAATAAACGTTCCATATTACTTGGATCACCAACATCCATAGCCGAAGCTAGTGTTTGTATGCTATGACGTGGCTGCCATTGTCCTGTTGATAAAAAATCTGGAATAACTTGATTCGAGTTTGTAGATAAAACAATCTCACCTATAGGCAATCCCATTGCACGGGCCCAAATACAGGCGAGCGCATTACCTAGATTGCCTGTAGGAACAATAAAACTTGCAGGAGACCCATGTTTGCGCCAATGCCACATAGAAGCTGCAGCATGGTACACCGTTTGCGGAAGAAGACGTCCTAAGTTAATGCTATTTGCAGCACTCAACCGATGCTCTTTAAGAATACATTCATCTGAAAAGGCACTTTTAACTAAAGCTTGGCATTGATCAAAGGTTCCATTTACTTCATAAGCAGTAATATTACCGTCCCAACATGTAAGTTGATGCTTTTGTCTTGGCGAGACCTGCCCTCTAGGAAATAAAATAGCCACTCTAATACCACTTCGTCCATGAAATGCTGATGCAACAGCACCTCCAGTGTCCCCAGAAGTAGCTACAAGAATTGTTAAGGGTCTTTTGTCATTGAAGCCAGTTTTTTCAAAAGAACGTTCCATAACTGCCGCAAGAAATCTAGCTCCAACATCCTTAAATGCAGCAGTTGGACCATGAAATAATTCTAAAACGGATAACTTTCCGCGCTCTAACTCTTCAAGAGGAATTGAAAAATTAAATGCATCTTCGCAAAGAGTTATCAAACTATCCTCAAGAAAAGATCCAGCAAAAAAAGGCTTTAGTATCTCAACAGCTATTTCTGTTAAAGATTCGCCTTGTAGTTTACTTGGACTAAACCTTGGTAGTACCTCTGGGACATAAAGTCTTCCATCTGGAGCAATACCTTGGTTAATTGCATTAACTAGATCAGTCTGATGTATGCCATTAGTGCTTATATATTGCATTTGACAAATTAATCGTTTGTAGCACTTAACATGCTGCACAAGCGCAAAAGATCGGCAAAGATGCCTGCTGCTGTTACATCTGGGCCTGCTCCTGGACCACGAATTATCAAGGGGTTTTCACAATATCGCCTAGTCACAAACTGAACTATATTGTCCGTTGAGCTGATACTCGCAAAAGGGTGATTCATTGGAAATTCTTCCAAACGTACTGAAATTTTCCTAGATTTCAAATCTAAATCAGCCACATAACGTAATACATGTTCATCTTCATGTGCTTTCAAATAACGATTCCCCAATGCATCGTCAAAATTTGACAATTTTTCTAAAAATTCATTTACATCAGATTCAATTAATTTATTTGGCACTAAACTCTCAACTTGAACATCATCAAGTTCAATCTGAAGACCTGCTTCACGTGCTAATATGACAGCCTTCCTTGCAACATCTAAACCCGATAAATCATCTCTCGGATCTGGCTCCGTGTAGCCATGCGCCCGAGCATCCCGAACTATTTCTGAAAACGGACGACTCCCATCAAACACATTAAATAGATATGAAAGAGTTCCAGAAAAAATACCCGTAATGCTGTATATCTCATCGCCTGTTTCAACAAGATCCTTAAGTGTTTGAATGACTGGCAACCCAGCACCTACAGTTGCCTCATATAGAAAATGAGTGTTTGCAGTCTTTGTGATATTTTGTAAAGAAGAGTAATAATCACTTAGCCCACTATGTGCCTTTTTATTAGGAGTTATTACATGTATTCCGCGATGCAACCAATTAGCATATTGTTCTGCAATTGATGATTCAGCAGTACAATCAATTAATACAGCATGTGGCAAATGATCAGCCTGAACATGCTCAACAAACTGATCAATATTCATTTTTTCACCTAAACTTAGATTATCTTTCCAGTTTTGAATATTTATTGACTGTTCATCAAGCAGCATTTTCTTAGAGCCTCCAATTGCTCGAAGCCTAAGGTCCAAATTAAAAACCTTACGAAGACGACTTACTTCTCCGCTAATTTGATCCAATAGAGCACTACCTACTGCACCTGGACCAATTAACCCAATAGATAAAGTCTTAGTAGAAAGATAAAAACTAGCATGCACAGTTCTAAGCGCACGTGTCATGTCTTTAGCCGATATAACAGCAGAAATATTACGTTCTGAAGCGCCCTGAGCAATGGCTCTAACATTTATTCCTGCGCTACCAAGTGTACGAAAGAATCTGCCAGCTACTCCAGGAATGCCGGCCATCCCATCGCCTACTACTGCCAAAACTCCACACTCATTTGTAACCTCTACATTCTGTATTTGGCCCTGTGCAAGTTCAACAGAAAAAGCCTGTTCAACGATTGCTTTCACAAGGTCAGCAGAATTATTTGGAACTGCAAAACAAATTGAATGCTCTGAACTACCCTGAGAAATCAGCATCACCGAAACATTTGATGCACGCAATGCACCAAAAAGTCTATCAGCTGTTCCACGCACACCGATCATGCCTGCGCCTTCTAGATTCACTAGTGCAACACTATCGATCCCGCTCACGCCCTTGATAAGATTTTTTCGCTGGCTCACTTCCTTGATTATCTGAGTTCCAGGATGATCCGGATTAAAAGTACTTCTTATACGAATTGGAATGCCATGTTTGACTGCAGGTGCCATTGTCTGAGGATGTATTACTTTGGCTCCAAAATATGCCAATTCCATCGCTTCATTGTATGAAATTTCATCAATAACCTGAGCTTCTGGCACCCTCCTCGGGTCACCACTCATCACTCCATCAACATCAGTCCAAATATTGACCTCATTTGCAACCAAAAGTGCACCAAATATTGATGCTGAATAGTCACTACCATTTCTCCCAAGAGTGGTTTGCAATCCATCTGAGTTGCGGGCTATATAACCTGTAATGACTATAGTTCCTTGAAAGTTAGAGGGTACTTTTTCGGCTAAATTTTTCTGTGTAGGCTCCCAAGAAACTATCGGCCCCATTTCACCTGGTTCAACAACTAAAACATCTCGGGCATCAACAAACAGGACATTTTTTTTACCATCCTGTCTATTCATAAACAAAGCAGAAAGTAATCTAGCTGACCAAAGTTCTCCATAACCAGTCACCATGTCTTGGCTGCGAATGGAGGCAGCTTTTACAAGAGATAATGCTTTTAGAACACTATCAATGTCAGTCAAGTCATTTTCAAATTGCCCCATAAATTCTATAGATTGTTGCTCAGTCAATAATTCTGTGACTATCACTTCATAACGAGTTCGCAATTCATTTATTAATTGACTTGTAGTTTCCTGCGCCGATGCAGTCTCAATGAGATTAAAAAGCAAATTAGTTACACCGCCAACCGCAGAAACAACAACAGCACGATTAGTATCTGGTTGTGATAAAACAATATTAGCTACCTGCTGGAAGCATTTAGCATCAGCTAAACTGGTGCCACCAAATTTATGAACTGTCCAAGTCACTTTTAGCTATATCTCCATTGATCACTGTTGCTTTTACAAGACAGAATTAACAAAACTCACTACTCGACCGCCACAAACCCTTACAAAAACTATATTCAAGAAGGAATATCAACATAAAACCAAGAATAGGCAACTAATCCTCTAGCTTTCTAATGTATCTCAAAATAGAGATTCTAAAACTGCATTGAGGGAGATATCTAAAGAATATCTTTATCGATCAAATCGCACCTTCCTTGGTTCATCAAGCATTTGTCTTACCTGACTGAAGCGATCTCACTTTTCATTTGAGCAATAATACTTGAATAATCCTCCGCCCCAAATATAGCTGACCCAGCAACAAATGTATCTGCTCCAGCTGATGCTACTTTTGCAATATTCTCAACTTTAACACCACCATCTACTTCCAGTCGTATAGGCAATTCAGATTGATCAATTATTTGACGCACTGAAACCAATTTTTCCAAAGTTGTATTTATAAATTCTTGACCCCCAAACCCTGGGTTAACCGACATGAGTAAAACCATGTCTACCTTATCAATCACATGGTCCAACCAACTTGTTGTTGTTGCAGGATTAAAGACCAAACCACTTTTACATCCAACATCCCTAATTAGCTGAAGAGTACGGTCTGGATGGTCACTAGCCTCTGGATGAAAGCTAATATAGCTCGCGCCTGCCTTTGCAAAATCTTCTACCAGCCTATCAACCGGGCTCACCATAAGATGTACATCAATAGGTGCCGTAATACCGTGACCACGCAAAGCCTCGCAAACCATAGGGCCAATGGTAAGGTTTGGCACATAATGATTATCCATCACATCAAAGTGAACAAGATCTGCTCCAGCCTTTAATACACTTTCAACCTCATCACCCAAGCGTGCAAAATCAGCAGATAAAATTGATGGTGCGATCCAATCATCTCTCATGATTCCACCTTATTAACTCATTACGTGAACTCGTTATTCTGCACTTCGATTGGCTGAAGCGCTAGCACTATAAAGCCTTATTGAATTTTTAGTTTTTCTGAGCAGAATTTGCATGTTTGTATGACCGTAAAAATAAACTACAGAAAAAAATCATAATCATTATCATCCCAACTACCAGATAAGCTGACTTATATCCGTCTAATGCGTCAGCCTTGACAGAGATTAAACCGCCAATGCCGGCCGCGCCTAATATACGTCCAATACTTAAAAAGGTTGTCAATAACCCCTGCCCAGCGCCACTTTGATTAACTGGCACTTCTTTAATAATTATAAAACGCAAAGGTGCTCCCAAAATACCCGATAGACCCACACCTATTAAAAATCCAGCCAGATAAAAAATGATCGTATTAAAATTATTAATTGAAAAAATAAATGTACCAAAAATGACAAATAGCAGCCCTACTTGTATAACCCTATTGACCCCCATGCGTGGGATTAATGACCCAGCAAGAGGTGCGCCAAGAATCATTGAAAATACTAAAGGCACTAACATGAAGCTAGCAGTAGCTTCTTCTACATTGAATGCAACTACCGCAAATGATGGCAAAAAAATCATACCTGCCTCAACAAGACCTGTTCCTATTGCTATCACACCTAAAAGTCTTAGTTCACGCTTAAGAAATAGGTTTGGAGGCAAAATTGGGTCCACAGCTCGATTTTCTGCAAGCCAAAAAAAGCAAATACTAACTAACGTAACAATCAGTAAGACAGAAACTTTAGGGTTTTTAAGACCTAATAAAATATTGTCTACATCAATCCAACTAATACTTATTGACAGTGAAAGAAGAGAAATGCTCAAAAATGAGGTGCCAATCCAATCGAAAGGAAGCTTTTCATCTTTAGACACCGAGGGTAGTAGAAGTCTTGCTTTCCAGAAGACCAGTAATACTATGGGTAGGTTTATTAAAAATAACCAACGCCAACTCCACTGGAGCAATACCCCACCAAACAAAGGGCCTAATAAAAATGCAATACCGAATACAGCTCCAATTAAACCCAATGCTGGTCCTCGGCTCTTTTCTGGAAAAGTATCCCCGATTACAGCACTTGCGACAGGAAGAATACCCCCAGCTCCAATTGCTTGAACAACCCTACCAAATAGAAGTAATTCAAAATTAGTTGAAGCTGCCACTAACAAAGAACCAGCTCCAAAAATTAAAATATCAAAGAGATATACGTTTCGGCGACCATACCTGTCAGAAAGTTTTGCCATTAATGGCGCACTTATTAATCCTGAAAGTATATAACTGCTAAATACCCATGAAATCTCCCTTCCATTAACTCCAAATTGATTTTGAATAGCTGGTAAAGCCGGCCCTACAATAGCAATGTCTAATGCTGCCACCAGTACCCCTGCAAACAGGACTGTTAACAATGCAACCTGATCACCATAGAAATGTTTTGAAAATGAAGTCACGCCGTATCTAGTCTCTACCAAAAATTAGTTTTCTCATCGTATTTCGAAACAACGTCTCACCATCAGGATGATCCTCATAAATCTTCAAAAGTTGAATTGCTGTAGTCACCAAGATCCGCATAGAGTAATGTGCACTACCATTCAGCAGCAAATTCTCTTTTTCCGCGTTTACTAGAACTGATAATAGTCCCTCATATAAACCGGTATATTTACTACTGAATTGCTCACAAGCTTCTATATCTTCTAATGAAATCAATAACAATCCATCGCGATTGGTTAGCCATACATCAATATAAATCTCAGTAATTGAATCAAAGGCTTTTTTCGCCGGAAGATTAACCAGTGGAGTAATTTTCCGCACTAATATATCAAACAAAGGATTAAGTATAAATTCTAATAAATTGTTTTTACTAGAGAAAATACTATAAAATGTCGCTCGTGATATATCAGCTTCTATAAGCAAATCTTCCACGCTAACAGATGAAATACCCCTGGCGCAGAATTGTCTTGCTCCAACTTCTAATAATGTCTCTCGCATTCTCAACCTACGTCTAGCCACTCTACTTGTAGGTTCCTTAGCTACGTAATTTATTGGATTTTCGAAGCTCATAACGAATAATATAACAATATATGTTTTTATACATTATTGTATTTTTTAATAAAGCAAAAAACTATAAATTTTTTCAAACCCTTTCAATTTGAGTAACTATCAAAAATGTAATTAGTAAATATTTTTCTTTGTTGCACAATGTGAGCGTTTGTACCTTTTATTAAATAGAAACTAAGAGAAAATTTAGCAGTCATTTTGATAAACACATTTAACAATCTCTGTACTCTACTGCGCACCAGTTTTTGTGTACTTATAACCCTTGCATTGAACGTGGGGAATACACAAGACATTGTGCCCAATGGCGCACAGATGAAATCTCTAAATATAAATAAACTTAATACACCACCGACTCTCGATGGCATTCTAGATGAACCTATTTGGTATGAAGCCACTCAAATAAATGACATGCATCAAGTGGAACCAACAGAATATATTCAACCAACTCAAGAAACCTTGGTTTAAGTCTATTACGATGATGAATCTTTATATATAGGCGCACGTCTTTTTGATTCTAATCCAGATGCAATGGTTGCGAATGTACTAAGACAAGGAGAAGCATTCTGGAGTGATGAGTTGTTTGCCGTGATTATTGATACATTCAATGACAAAAGAAATGGGTATAGATTTCAGGTAAATCCTAACGGACTCAGAATGGAGGGAATTTTTGTCAACACCACTAATACAGACATGAATTGGAATGGGATTTGGCAAGCAGCAGCTACTACTAACAACGATGGTTGGAGTGCAGAAATGCTAATTCCATTCAAAACCCTTTCCTTTGATCCTAACAATGATACCTGGGGCATTAATTTTGAACGAGATATTAGTCGGGGTGAAGAAGGAATTGCATGGGTATCTCGAAACCAAACAACCAATCCAAGTATTGCAGGGATTGCCGTAGGTTTTGAAGATCTTCAACTTGGGCGTGGTTTAGATGTCGTGCCGTCGGTGGTGCTAAATACCCAAAAAACCCACGCTAGCCCCGGAGCAAATAACGACGATACTGCCCCCTCACTCGACATCTATTACAAAATAACGCCATCGTTAAATTCAGCGCTTACCTTTAATACCGATTTTTCGGCGACAGAAGTAGATGATCGACAGGTTGAGCTCACTCGCTTCAATCTTTTCTTTCCTGAAAAACGAGATTTTTTTCTTCGAGATTCAGATATTTTTCAATTTGGCCGAATCGGTAGTCTAGATGGTTATAGTGCTGGGCAAAATGACACTTTTTCACGCCCAGACCTTCAGAGCGCCCAACCCTTCTTCTCGCGACGTATTGGACTTAGTGCAAATGGTCAACCTGTTGATCTCGACATAGGGGGAAAACTGGCTGGACGTGTCGGAGGCTGGAACCTGGGAGCCTTAGCTATCCAGCAAGCCGAGCATGGAGATGTAACAGCCACAGATATTTTTGTTGGCCGTGCCGCTATGAACATACTAGAAGAATCTACCATTGGCATGATAGTCACTGATGGTGACCCACGTTCAAATAAAGATAACTCCCTTATTGGCGCCGATTTTCGCTATGCCAATACACGCTTAGCAGGAGGACGTGCACTAGAAGCAGACCTTTGGTATCAACAGTCAAATACAGATGGAATTGATGAAAAGGATAGAGCGTACGGTTTTCGGCTTCGAGCCCCAAACTCAACAGGTTTTCGTGGACAAATAGGCTTCAAGGAAATTGAAGAAAATTTTTTTCCTGCATTAGGCTATGTCAATCGATCAGGCGTCAGAGATCAAACTTTTAAACTAGGCTATACGAAACGACCACCTGGAGGTCGATATACGGCAATATACTCTGGCATAGATGCTCAGCGAATCGAGCTAATCACTGGAGGATTACAGACACAAGTAGTCACTCTTAGGGCGCTTGAGATAGATAGCTCAGCCCGAACCCGAGGGTACCTTTATTTTCATGCAACTCAAGAAGCGCTTACAGAGACATATAAAATTTGGGAAAGAGGGCTTGAATCAGTCGTAATCCCTACAGGCAATTACTCTTTTAATGAAACTGAGCTCCAACTTCAAAGCGATCACACTAAAACATTTTGGGGCAGCATCAACTACCAATCGGGAGATTTTTATGATGGTGAACGCGAACGTAGCAGCATTGGTTTGGGATGGCGGCCATCAATACGATTCCGAACAACTCTTAATTACACACTGAATGATGTCAAACTACCTCATGGTGATTTTACTACTCGGCTCGTACAACTAAGAAGCGATGTAATTTTCTCCTCAACACTTTCTTGGGTAACCCTCCTTCAGTACGATGATATAAGTGAAACCATGGGTATCAATGCAAGATTACACTGGATACCTGAAGCAGGCAGAGAAGCATACATAGTGCTAAATCATAACTTACAAGATTTTGACAGAGATAATAGATATAGCTCCGTTTCGGCTGACTTAGCCTTAAAATTAAACTATACGTTTCGATTCTGATATGACTGGCATATGCTGATAGAAACTGGTTTACTATCAAATATCATAGTTTAGGAAGCAACTAGTTATGGCGACTATAGGACGTAATCAGTCTTGTCCATGCGGCAGCAAAAAAAAATATAAAAAGTGTTGTTTTTTAAAGCGAGACAATATGTCTATTGGCATGCGTATTGTTGTTGGTGTAGTAGCAACAATACTAACAGGCGGACTAATCGTTTTTCTTACTTCTGTTGATGAATACGACCCCGGCGCATCATCATCCGCTACTGCTGGTCGTGTATGGTCAGAGGAACATCAACACTGGCATTAGAGCTAGGATCAAATACTTCTAAGAGTTGAAACAGGCGGTTCACTAACAACTGAACGTGTGGCTAGTGTGCCGCTTACACCTACAACTACCGCTCCAATTAGAAGGCCATACAGACCAAGCAATGGTCCTGGCAGGTATACAAGATCGAAAAACTCTCGGGAGAGAAATATACCCAAGGCGCCAGCACTAGTTGCGGCTAAAATTCCAGCAATTACCCCAAGAGCAACGAATTCAGCTGCTACCCCCTGAAGAATTACCTTTCTACCAGCACCTAATGTTCTTAACACAGCACTTTCATACATTCGCTCATCACGAGTTGACTGAATAGCTGCTAACAAGACCATCACACCAGCTGCAAGTGTAAAAAGAAACACATACTGAACAGCTAGTGCTGCACTACCCATTGCTCTTTTTACCTGATCTAGAACAGCATCAATATCAATTACGGAAACCCCAGGCATTGCCGATGCTAAGCTAAGAGCTGTAGCTCTTTTTTCTGGTTCGAGATAAAAGCTTGTTATATATGTATGTGCAAATCCTTCCATCAACCCAGGATTAACTACCATAAAGAAATTTGGGCTAAAGGAGTCCCAATTAATACGTCTTGTACTAGTAATACGAGCCGTTACGCTTTCACCAGCAACTGAAAAGGTAAGCCGATCACCAAGCAACAATCCCATGTCTTCTAGCTCTTCCCATTCAAGTGATAGCTGTGGCTCGCTAGTTGATTCATCCCACCACTCTCCGTCTACAAGCTCATTATCTGGATTTAATGTAGCTGACCAAGAAACGTTGAGATCATCGTTTAACTCTTCTTCAGCTGCCTCATCTTTAGCTTCATATTGAGATAGCGGCACTCCATTTACATGACTAATACGTGCCCGGACTAAAGGAGCAAATACAGGGCTTTCAATCCCATTCTCCATTAGCACACGCTCAAAGGTCTCACGTTCGTTCGGTTGAATATTTATTGCAAAATGGTTTGGAGCGGCTTCGGGAAGAGTTGATTGCCATTCCGTCATTAACTCAGTACGAACAATAGTAAGAAGAAGCAATACCGTTAAGCCAACGCCAAAAGCAACAATTTGAATGCTGCTCTCTTTTCCTCTACGCGCAACATTTGCAATACCATAACGCCATGCAATACCTACACTGCCACGAAAACGTTGAGCTCCAGAAACCAACAAGTACCCAGAAAAATATAATGCAGCTAATGTCCCAAGAGTTCCTAGAAATAGATAACCAATCAACCGGATATCACGGAAAAGCCAGCAAAGCATAACCACCACGGTTGCAATTGCAGTTCCATAAACCAGCATATAACTCATTGGAGATATTTCTAAATCATTACGTAAGACACGCACTGGAGGAACATTTTTGAGTTGTAGTAAAGGAGGTAATGCGAACCCAAAAGCCACAGTCAATGCTGTAATTGGTCCCATAAAAAAACTACTAATTACAGGATTAGGAAGTTCTGCTTCAACTAAACCATCAAGCAAAAATGTTAATCCATGCTGAGCTAGGAACCCTACTAGGCTCCCTAGAATGGCAGCAATAATAGTTAGAATCATAAATTGAGCAAGAATAAGATTGAGAACATCTGAGTGCTGAGCACCTAAGCATTTCATCAAGGCCACATCATCCAAATGCCGAACCAGATATCTCCTTGCAGACATAGCCACCGCAACTCCACCAAGAAGCACGCTGACCAAAGCAGATAATGTCAAAAAACGTTCCGCTTGAGTAATTGATGATCGAACCTCTGGTCGACCATCACTTATGTCATCAAGTGACTCATCTGGTCCCATTAACTCTTCAAGAACCCCACGAAAAGAATTTACTTCCCTTTGGTTCCCAGCGAAAAGCAATTCATATTCCACTCTACTACCGGGCTGAATAAGCCCGGTTTTTTCAATGTCACTAATATTTAATAAAAGGGTTGGCGCAAGCTCCATTAACCTCCAGCCCTCATCTGGACGAAACTCTAATGTTTTACTCACGCGCAAAGCCAGATCTCCAACTTGCACTGTATCGCCAACCATAAGATTGAGACGTACTAAAAGTGACGGTTCAGCCCATACTTCACCGGGAAGAGGAATACCTGATGCAACATAAGGAACATCAGCTAATTGATCCGCAATACGAACCTCCCCTCTTAATGGATAACCAGCTGAAACACCACGAATATCGGAAAGAGAACTTAAATCTCCAGCTAATACAACACTTCTAAATTGAATGACTTCAGCAGTACTTAAGCTGAGTTCATTAGCTTGATCTTCATATTGCTCAGGCAATGGGTAGCTTGACTCAAGCCTTAAGTCAGCAGCTAGCATCTCTCCTGCTTGCTGTGTCACAGCCTGCATCACGCGATCAGTAAATAACCCAACGGCACTCATTGCTGCCACCGAAACAATTAATGCACCTAAAAGAACGCCAGTCTCCCCACCTTTCCAATCGCGCAGAAAAAGACGAATTGCTAGACCCCATTGAGTTCGATGTTTCATATAAATTTATGGTGATTTACAGACTGAGAACAACATAATACGTTGTGATTAAGGTGATTTGCCTAACCACATACTTTAAATATTATTTAAGTTATAGCGGACTTTGACATATTGGCAGTAGACTGATGTGTAGAATACGGTATCTTATACAAAACTTGACTAATAGCGTTCTTTTAAACGCCTAGGAGACATAATCGTGAGATTGTTGATAGTACTGCTAACGCTTGTAACCACGTTTGCCGCTCGAGCGGATTTAGAGTGGGCCTATCAGGTTATGGACGAATCTTTGCTACCTCAGCGTGATCTTGATATCGACTTGCACGCACCAAGAATGGTACCCGGCAGCAGCTTACAACGCTCTCAGGATGAAATTGATGATCACTGGAACCCACCTGATTGGTTTCCTAATAGTCATCATGCCCCAGTACCCGAAGTAGTGGCACGAGGCGCGGGAGAGAATGTCAGAGCATGTGCAGCATGCCACGGCTTTACGGGCGCCGGTCACCCAGAATCAGCTCACCTAGCGGGATTAACGGTTGGATATATCACTAGGCAGATGGCTGATTTTAGAAGCGGTGCAACTCGGTCTCCATCAGGTTCAAATGCTATGCGTCGAGATCGTAGCTGGATGAACCGATTTGATCCTACCGATGAGCAGATTCAAGAAGCCGCAGAATGGTATGCGGGTGTAGAAGTTATCGACTGGATTGATGAAGTTATTGAAGGAGATATAGTACCTAAAACCTATATTGGTGATGGAAGGATGCGTCATATACATCCTGATGGTGGGACGGAACCAATTAATGGACGTATTATTGAGGTACCCCAAGACCGTGAACTTGCAACAGCCCGACATCCCTACTCTGGTTTTACAGTCTACGCTCCCGCTGGCAGCCTAGCTCGTGGTGAAGACCTTGCTACCACTGGCGCAAATGGAACAACTTTTGCTTGTTCTACCTGTCATGGTCAGGATTTAAATGGACTTGGTGATGTACCAAGACTTGCTGGCATCTCACCATTGTATACAGTAAGACAATTAAATGATTTTAGAAGTGGCGAACGTGCCGGAACTCTAGCCTCATTAATGACCTTAGCTGTAGCAAACTTAACTGATGAAGATATAGTTGCCCTTGCAGCCTATTTGGGTTCGCTGGACCCATAAAATCAATGCATTCTTCATCGATTTTTGTTGAGTTAGAAATTAACTCAAAACATTAATTTCTAAGCGTATACGAGCCACTTGATCTGTTGAAATGGTTGGTCCATCTTCGCCAAACGTTTGTCGTACGTATGTAAAAGGACTGACATCTCTTGATCTGATAGAAAGTCAAAACGGGACATCAATATCTGAGGGCTAAAGCCACCGATATCTGGTAGCGCCAAACTGAATACCATTAGAACAAGTACTAATCCTGAACCATACATCTATTTATATCTACTCTTCTTAAGGGCTTTATTAGCTTACTTATCTGTTTTATAACGAGCCTGGGTTATCTGTGCAATTATTGCAATTGCAATTTCCGCTGGTGATCTACCTCCCAAAAATAGCCCGACTGGGCCATGAACCCTAGATAATTGAGTTTCACCAAAACCTTCGCTGGCAAGACGCTCTAAGCGTTTCTTATGATTCTTTTTACTACCCAAAGCCCCAATATAAAACGCATCAGAATTAAGGGCTTCTATAATTGCTGGCTCATCAATTTTCGCATCGTGGCTAAGCGTTACTAAAGCACTACGAGAGTCAAGAGAAAATTTTTTTATCACCTCATGAGGCCAATCATTAATTATCTTTACATCTGGGAATCGCCTCTCAGAAGCAAATGCTGACCGCGGATCAAATAGAAGCACTTCATAGCCAGCAAGATGAGCCATAGGAGCTAATGTCTGAGCAATATGCACAGCCCCCACAATAAAAAGTCTGGGTTTCGGGCAAAGTGTTTGCACTAAATAACGTCTGCCTTCTATTTCAGCAGTCTGGGCGCCATCATGCATCAACGCTTCTTTACATAGACTTGATACGCTCTCAGGAAGTGTTTCATGAAGATTGATCCGGTGATCATCTTCGAATGTATAGGCACCTTCATGGTCAAATAAAAACTGTTCTCCTCCAAGCTCACGCAAAAGCACAATACTACGAGAGCAAGACCCAGCTTCAACCAAGGCAGAAAGTATATTTTTCTTCACCTGACTTTTTCCAACAACACCTCTATCTCTCCGCCACAGGCTAAACCGACCTCCCATGCCTCATCATTAGTGACACCAAACTTCAATAACTGTTGTTGGCCTGTTTCAATAACTTCTTTAGCAGCACTTATCACTGCTCCCTCAACACAACCACCAGATACAGAACCTTCAAACTCACCATTTTTTGCAATAACAAGATTACTACCTATGGGACGAGGTGAGGAACCCCAAGTTCCTATTACCGTAGCCAAGGCTATTTCTTTACCATTCTCGTGCCATGCCAGTGCAATACGTAGCACATCATTTGGACTACGCAGGTAACGATCTTCTATTAAAAAACTCTCTTTCACTTCCTATTGCTACCTGAACCTTTTTTCTCACGAGTATTAGTCGCTTCCAAAGCATCACGAGCCACAGACTTTGTCCACCGAACAAAATGCCAAAGTTGGTCAATCAGACGGGGAGAGTTGGAGTGCTCGAAAGTTTGATCGCGAATCATTTCAAGTGCATTTTCATATCGCTCAACTTTTGCCTCTAAAAGTTGGATTGCATCAGCAACTTGATTAAGTGAATCGCTATCATTAGATAGAGAAGACTTACTCTCGCGTAAGCGGGCAACTAGATCGCTACTCATAACATGTGTCTTATAGGTATTAGGAAGACTATTGATACTCTAAATTATATCAAGACCGGACAGAAACTATGCCTTATGACAAAATAATGTTGCAATGAAACATAACATTTAAACTCATCATGGCTTGACATGTGGGATTCACTGTTCGAAAGTCGTATCACATAAAAACTAATGATTTAGGAGTGGGGAATGCTGCAATCACAATGTTTTGAACGCTTATTTCTAAGCAGCTTGGTAATCATACTGGTATCTACAGGCAGTTATGTACTGGCTCAGGACCCAACTGAGGGAGAAGAAGCTCTAAACATGCAGCTCATTGGTTATAACGACCTGCAAGGGCGTAGCGCCTATCAACCGATAATTCAACAGCAGGGTGATCGCTGGATCGCTTATATTGGTCATCATGTTGGTAATCATGAAAACCCAATAACAGGTAGGCAAGAGGGCAATGGCACATCTATCGTTGATGTTACCGACCCAGGTAATCCCGAATATCTTGCTCATATCCCAGGAACAAACATTGAAGGCGAAGTAAGTGAAGCGCAAATGGTACGGACATGCTTGGGTAGCGATCTTCCTGATGGAATTGACACTGAAACATACTTATTGCGTGCTGTTGGATCTAATGGTCACCAAGTCTGGAATGTCACTGCTCCAGAGGCGCCAACTCTTGTTTCATCAATGGAAGAAACTGGTCTTATAGATACACATAAAAATTGGTGGGAATGTAATACCGGAATTGCCTATCTAGTCTCAGGGGTGGAAACCTGGGCCACACGCCGTATGACTCAGGTTTATGATTTATCAAATCCAGCTGAGCCACAGTTTATTAGAAATTTTGGTCTCCCCGGACAACAACCAGGAGCACCAGAATTTGATGAAATGGCTAAATATGATCTTCATGGTCCAATAGTGGTTGATGATCGAATTTATTTTGGTTATGGCACATTTCTTGATGGGGTTATCCAGATAGTAGACAGAGAGAGACTCCTTCGTGGCAACCCGGCTATCGATAATCCTTTTGAGCCGACAGATGAAAACCTAGAGTATCCAGTAATTACTACTATGTTCACTGGTCCTCGTCTGGGCGCACACACTGCATTCCCTGTTTTAGGTATGGATATTCCTGAATTTGCTGATAACTCTGAAGGTCGAACTCGAGACATGCTTTTAGTCGTTGGTGAGTCACTACGCAATGAATGCCTAGAAAATCGGCAAATGATGTACATGGTTGATATCACAGATGAAACAAAACCATGGCCAGTTGGGAATTTCCAGGTTCCAGAAGAAAGTGGGAATTTCTGTGAGCGTGGCGGTCGATTTGGTACCCATTCATCAAATGAAAATATGACGCCAATTTATTATGGAAAAATTGTCTTTCTTGCCTATTTCAATGGCGGTATACGTGCAGTAGATATAAGGGATCCATGGTCACCACAAGAAATTGGGTACTACATTCCTGCAATCAACGAACGAACCACTCAGCGCTGTATTAATGTAGATGGTGCTGAACGTTGTAAAAGAGCTATTCAAACAAACAATCTAGAGGTCGATGATAGAGGCTATGTTTATGCAGTAGACAGAGCTAATACGGGGCTTCATATTGTTGAGTTAACAGGTTCAGCTCGTGATATTGCGGAATTCTAGTGAGACTGAGATCAACAAAAAATATCAGCTTTAAGATTATGATTCTCTTTGGCGGTATCCTGGCACCCTTCCCCTCCATAGCGCATTGGGAGGGTTTTGAGGCTGCTGATCCCTCTACCCCATCTGCAATACTTAGATATGACAGCTTGATGGGTCACTACAAGAACTTAGAAGATATAACGGTTTCTTGGCCTATTATTTCAAGTCATGATACTGATCAAGTCCAGCCGGACCATTCTAATATGGATCATGAGAGTACTCACGAAGGGCATACGACTGAGATTGAACAATGAAGGTGCGCGAAATCCGCGCATTTTTTAATCTGAGCATAATCGGTTTTTTACTCATCTCCGGTTGTGTCTCAGTATCTCCACCGATGTCTGTTGAAAGTAATCCGACTGGTATTCGATTTGAAGAGCGGCCTGAACTTAGTCCAGAACAAGAAGCTCTGATTATTCGTCGAACACAAAGGGAACAAGAAATACTTAGCTCAGAACTAAATGCTGAGTCAGCTGCAGAACTAGCACTACTCCATAATCCTCTTATAGAGCGTGCTCTTGAAACCCTCGGCATGCCTGGATTTGATCGTCTACAACTTGTGCATATCACTAACCCAAATTTCAACAGAGGTCGGCCACCAAGCACCATGGAAACAAGAATTGAGCGCATGAGCTCTGTGAACGCAATGACATGGGTAATTATGCCGGCTCTAAATCCTATTGGAACATTAGAAGAACGTTCTGGCCGCATTCGGGCAGCAGATGAAATAGTTGCACTACTGTTTCTTGCAAAAAGATCCTGGGTTAATGCTGTAGCAGCCAAACAAGCCGTGCAGTATTACAAAGATGTAGTGACTGCCTTGGAAGCTGGTCGTGAAATCATGGAGAGCATGCGTCAAGTTGGTAATGCAACCGAGTTAGAACTACTTCGTGCACAAACACTTTATGCTGATGCTGTTACAACTCTAGTGACTCTCGAAATCACTGCTGCTGTCGAATATGAACGCTTTGTTCAAGTGCTTGGTCTTTGGGGCGATGATGCTGATTCTGTAAAGCTACCCGATAGACTTCCAGAAATTCCACGTTCCGTCATAGGTCCAGAAGGGTTAGAGGCTCGAGCTGTTTCTCAACGTTTTGATGTTCATGCAGGAAGGTTAGAAGGTTTATCAGGGGAAGCAGGGGTAAATGCACGCGCTGATGTGCGTACTGCCTGGTTGGCTTATCGTGGAGCATATGATCTAGCAACACTTTCAATTAATGAAATAGTACCACTGGCTAATCGTAGATCAGAAGAACAACTTAAACTATATAACGGCATGCTCGTCGGGGTGTTTGACTTGGTAACAGATGCTACTGAAAGAATTGATGCCGTAAATTCTGCACTAGAAGCAATGAAAGTTTTTTGGCTTGCCGAAGTAGAATTACAAAGAGCCATGGCTGGTGTTGGAGTATCGGCCGTTTCAATACAACAAGGGCAACAGAATGGTTTTCGGCCAGTAGCGACCTATCATGTGCACTAAATTAATTAAATCTAGGCAGCACTTTAAATGATATCTCGTCGGAGTTTTCTCTCCGGTGCTACTGCGCTTGTAAGTGCTAGTGCAGTACCCCGTGGGGCTCTTGGTCAGATACCAGAACCCACATCCTCAACGTCCCCAGTAACAGCACCACCCTCCTCTCCTCCAAATGGTAGCCCGTTCAAACCTGTAGTAACACTAAATGGCTGGTCATTACCATGGCGCTTGAACGATGGGATCAAAGAATTTCATCTTGTAGCAGAACCAGTTGAGCGCGAAATTGCTTCAGGCATGGCAGCACATTTTTGGGGATATAACGGACAATCACCAGGGCCAACAATTGAATGTGTAGAAGGCGACCGTGTACGTATCTTTGTTACCAACAAACTACCTGAGTACACAACAATTCACTGGCATGGAGTTCGTGTACCGAATGGCATGGATGGGGTAGCAGGTCTTACGCAGCCTGCCATCCGTCCTGGAGAAACATGGATATATGAATTCGATATGAATCATGCCGGGACCTTTATGTACCATCCTCATGCGGATGAGATGGTCCAAATGGCTATGGGCATGATGGGGCTAATCATAGTCCATCCCAAAGACCCCAACACTCTATCTGTTGATAGAGACTTTGCCTTCCTAATGAGTGCATACAACATAGAGCCGGGTAGCTATACACCGCGTGTAAATACTCATACAGATTTTAATTTATGGACATGGAATAGCCGTGTATTTCCTGGCATTTCTTCGCTAAACGTACGACAAGGAGACCGGGTACGAATACGCATTGGCAATTTAACAATGACGAATCACCCTATACATCTACATGGTCACTCTTTTGAAGTCACGGGCACTGATGGGGGATGGGTTCCGGAAACTGCACGATGGCCAGAAGCCACAATTGATATCGGTGTGGGACAAGTACGTGTAATTGAACTAATTGCTGATTCAGAGGGAGACTGGGCCTTTCACTGTCATAAAACACATCACACAATGAACGCAATGAGCCATGATGTTTTAACCTCTATTGGCGTTAACTTTGAAGAGGCTGCAAAAAAACTCAGGGGTCTTATACCAGGGTATATGGTTATGGGAGACAAGGGCATGGCTGAAATGGCTTCCATGAACATGGAGCTCCCTGAAAATACCCTTCCCATGATGTCAGGTGAAGGGCCTTATGGGCCAATAGGAATGGGCGGCATGTTTACAGTTTTTAAAGTTCGTGCTGAACAATCTCATAACGATTACAGTGACCCGGGCTGGTATGAATCACCAGAGGGAACCACTGCTTACCTATCTAAAGAGTAAGACAGACCTTTAAGCTTTATCTAACGAAACCCACTACAGTTGAATAAGATTACTTTGTCCCCGTATTAAAATAATGGATCCCTATCAAGAATTAAAAGTCGGAGATAAATATTCCAAAAAAGATCTATCAACCTTATTAGATCAACCAAATATTTCTTTGGTCAGAGAGGGAATTTATAATTTAAAAAACTCTAATTCCTCTTTATTTTTTGTTGATTTAGAAAAGAAAGGTAAGGAGTCACGGTTTCATTTTGATGACTTTTTTGAAGGTGATTTTTTCATTGGGATTCCCAAACAACCCAACATATTGAAAGTCCAAAAATAAAAGAAATTGTAAACGGTAATTTGATTCCACATCTTTTCGTTAGAATTTCACCCAAAATAAAAAACGTTACTCAACCTTTTGTATATTGTGGAAGGTTGACCTACTTGTCATATGAGATAGGGACCTCTAGACCTGTTCATATGATATATCAGAACGTTGATTATGATGATTACACCGAAAACGATGACCTCATGGACATTTATTTATGGAAACCTTCTTCTATTGGAAAGACCACAAGATCAAAAATATCAAACCAAGGTGTTATTTCTAAAAAAAGAAAAAAGAATTATAAAAAACCAAACACTACAGAAAGAAAAGGATTAGTAACCTCTAGAGTTGGTCAAGGATATTACAGACAACAAATTATTGAGAAATGGGGAGGGAAATGTCCTGTAACAGGTATTAACATTAAATCTATTTTGATTTCATCTCATATTGTTCCCTGGTCAGAATCTAATGACGAGGAACGATTAGATGTTGAAAATGGTATCTTGTTGTCACCTTTATTTGATTCATTATTTGACAGACACATTATATCTTTTAGGGATACCGGAGAAATTTTAGTTTCTAAAAATGTAAATAAAGATAATTTAGAAAGACTTGGATTAAATGATCACATAAAAATTGAGATCTCAAAAGGTATGAAAAAATATCTCAAAAAACACAGAAAGAAGTTTGAGGAGTTATCTGAAAACAATGACGAATGACAGTCCATTTTTTGATGACAGGGAACACATTTTTGAGAATTCTGTTGGGTTTGTAATTTTGGATAGATATCCCGTTAGTGAAGGTCATTGTTTAATCGTTTCCAAGAGAGTTTACTCAAATCAAATTTTGATACCTCTTTCTCCAAATAAGGAATCTTCTGACTAAAGTGACCATTTAATTGATTGGTGTTAATCCTTACATAAAAGGTTAAGTAGTGACTAATATGATCCAAATCAACAAACCCATACTTCAAACTCAGTCCATTACTATGAACCAACCCCTCATATTCATTGTTTTTATACTAGGCTATTTCCAACTGGGGTTAGCCTTTTCTCATCACGGCTTTAATGCTCATTATGATGTGTCTAACTCAGTATTTATTGAGGGAACAATTAAGGAATTCCGGTACATAAACCCTCATTCATTTGTATATGTTGAAACTACAAATGCTGATGGAGAGCAAGAAACCCGGTGGTGTGAAATGCAAGCAAGTTCCCAGTTGCGCATCAAAGGCATTAATGAAAGTTCTTTACAGGTAGGAGACCGCATCCGAATAGAAGGCTTTCAGGCACGCCGAGACCCGCTCGGATGTGAGTTTGGCACAGGATACCTGGCTGATGGGAGCGTATTAAGTCTAAGGACTGGCAGTGGTCAAAGTATGCACTCTCCCCTACTGGATCAAGGAGCTTCTCAAACAATTTTTGGCGTTTGGTATAGAAAATCATTTCCTGGAGCTGGAATCGACCCGGACTCATTTCAGTATTTAACAGAGTTAGGCGCAAGAGCATCCGCATCAAATAACCCTCTAACATCAAATCCAGTCTACAGATGCAGTCCAATAAGTCCTATCCGTGCCTGGTCTCAACCCGGACTTCCAACCGAAATAAGAGAGGAAGGCGATCGTATTATTATTCATCATGAGTTTATGGATACAGAACGTGTAATACACATGAATCTGGATAATCATCCCGCCAACGTGGCACCTAGTGAAATGGGCCATTCAATTGGTCGTTATGAAGAAGACGAAATAATTATTGAGACAGCCATGTTTTCAGAGGGTGTTGTACGATCTGACTTTGTGCGTACAACAAACTTTAAACTAACCGAACGTCTGCGCATCAATAAAGATAACGGTGACCTTGAGGTCACCTGGGAGGCTGAAGATCCAGATTACTACACGGAGAATCTTTATGGGTCACGTATTCTAGTAAGAACATCACTTCCAATGGGCCGATATGACTGCGCGCCAGGCATAGGGCATGGCGCTCAAATGGATCCTAGCCTAGGGTAATTTCAAGCGTATCAATCATCTCTATTCCACCCCGTAACTGATCCCCTTGGACAACAGCACCTACACCTGCAGGTGTCCCTGTAAAGATCAAATCTCCCGGAAAAAGTTCAAAGTATCCCGACAGGTGTTGAATGATTTCTGGCACGGACCAGATCATTCTGGATAAGTCACCGTCCTGGCGTCTCTTACCATTCACCTCAAGCCAAATACTGCCACTTAATGGATGCCCAATATCGCGGGCAGGATGAATAGCGCTAATTGGAGCAGAATGATCAAATCCTTTAGCTAAGGCCCAGGGTTGCCCATTCTTTTTAGCATGGGCTTGCAAGTCTCGCCTTGTCATATCAAGTCCCACAGCATACCCATAGATGATCTCCTTAGCTGCCGACGTAGCAATATCTTTTGCTGACCTACCAATCGCGACAACCAACTCAACTTCATAGTGTAAATTCTGTGTAGCCGTTGGATACGGAATTAAACCACCGTTTGGCACCAGAGCATCAGGAGGTTTCATAAAGAAAACTGGGGGCTCTCTCTCAGGTTCCTGCCCCATCTCACGTATATGTTCTTCGTAGTTCCATCCAACACAATAGACACGACGAACCGCAAACTTTTCCTGTCTACCTGCAATTTTAACCGCTGGCGTTACCGGCTGATTTAAGTAGGACATATTAGAAAAAATTACTAACCTATTAAATATCAGTAATTAGGTCTTTACAAACTAATTAACCGCTTTTAACGGCGTAATAACCACAGAATCAGTGATATCACTACACTGACTAAGATCATTGTAGTTAGGGGAAAGTAAATTCGAAAAGAAGATCTTTCCATGATTAGATCGCCAGGCAACCTTCCAAGCGGAATCCTGCTAATCCATGGCCAAAGAAGCCCAGCCACTAAAACGACTAAGCCTATAATTATTACTGTGCGCTGCATAATTTTTTATTAAAGATCTTATTTTGTATAAATTACATTAATTTATTAATTTATATTACTGTTTTTATTGTATTAATGAGGAAGCTCTTCTACCACATAAGCACTAACGTCCTGGATTTCCTCCTCAGTTAATGAACCTCCAAAACCTGGCATTATTTCAAGCCCATTCCTCACGCGATCCATTACAACCTCTATATTTGTAGCGGAAAAAAGCGAGATTCCGCCACCCAATCCTCCTTCGCCTTGCAGTCCGTGACAAAAGGCACAGGTAGCCTCATACACAGTTCGTCCATTATTCGTGTCTGTAATACGTCCATCTATGGTTGCAAGTGTACGAATTGGCTCCCCCTTCTCTAAATAAGGATTTTTAGCTGCATTAGCAATCTGGATAAAATAAATACAGCAAAAACAGATGCTTAGAATAAAGCAGACTTTGAGTTTCATGTATTGACTGAAAACTTCTTTTTTATGTCTAAAAACCACTTTTTGATGATCCTTTAGCTCTACGGTATTAATATCCCTAGTATAAGGGAGATGGGCTAATTACGGATAATCACAAGATTTAGATTAATAACTAATAATGCCAAATTCTTACTGTAATAACTGGACGTTAGTCCCTACAAGACCTATCTTGAGTCTTAAATTAAGCCTACGAATAATAATAGGATCCTAATGAAGGCTACACATTATCTATTTGCACCGTTTTTTCTAGCTGCCTCCTTAGCCACAGCAAATATTGTCAATATTGATATTAACCAAAGCAATGACATAGCAAATGGGACGAGGTATGGGCTAGCTGGTCCCTATGAGGCCCTATCCGGCAAAATTCACTACGCTATAGATCCAAAAATCTCTGCTAATAAAATTATTATTGATATTGATAAAACAGCTACTAACTCAGATGGGATGGTGGAATTTTCGGCTGATTTCTACCTAATAAAACCCAAAGACATGAAATCTGGAAATGGTGCAGTTTTTTTTGAAGTGGCAAATAGAGGCAGGCCTGGCGCCTTAAATCGTTTTAACAGGGCTATAAGTTCACTCCAACCAACAACGGCTGATGAGATGGGTGATGGATTTCTACTGAGGGAAGGTTTCACTTTACTGTGGGTAGGTTGGCAACACGATACGCCTCTAATAGAAAATCAATTACGTACCTATCCACCTATAGCTACAGATAATGGCAAAGTAATAGAGGGCATAGTAAGAAGCGATATTATTGTTTCCGAAAAAACCTACTCGCACTCCCTTGGAAACCGAAATCATATTGCATACCCAGTAAGTAACCCTTTGGACCCTCGAAATAAAATGACAGTCCGTGATGGAATATCAGGGCCGCGTCAAAACATCTCCCGGAACGATTGGCAATTCGCTCGTCAAGCAGGAGAAGAAATAATTCTAGATCCTACCATGGTCTATCTAGAAACAGGATTTGAGCCCGGTAAAATCTATGATGTTATCTATGTGTCTGAAGACCCTCCACTAGCAGGTCTGGGTCTTTCAGCGATCCGCGAAACCATCTCACAACTTAAGTATGGTTCAACCAGCGAACTAGGTATATCAAGTGGAGATATTAATCGTGCCATTACTTTTGGCTCATCCCAAAGCGGACGTTTATTAAGAACATTTCTTCATGATGGATTTAATGAAGACACACAAAATCGCAAAGTCTTTGATGGAATCATTGCTCATGTTGCTGGGGCAGCACGGGGAAGTTTTAACCAACGATTTGCACAAGCATCTCGGGCCCCAGGAGGAGCTTTTGAATATCCTAATAGGGTCTTCCCATTTGCTGATATTACCCAAACAGACCCCGCTACTGGCAACTCTGATGGTCTCTTGGCAAGCATTCCATCAAACGCTATGCCAAAAATTTTCTATACAAACTCATCTACTGAATATTGGCGGTCTGTTGGCGCATTAACTCACATCTCTTTAGATGGGAGAAAAGACCTGCCACTTATGGACAACGTACGCACCTACGATTTTGCAGGTACTCAGCACTACCCAGCAACTTTGCTATCTATGTCTGGACATGAGGATCTTCAGCCAAACCCTAACGATTACCGTTGGTTTCTTCGCGGTTTATTAGTTGCTATGGATCGATGGATAACCAATGACAACCAACCACCCCCTAGTCGTTACTCTACCCTAGAGCAAGATACATTGGTTGAGATGACAGATTTTCAATTTCCCGAGATACCGGGTTTAAATGTGCTAAAAGAGGTTAGTACAGCCTATGCGCTTGATTTTGGACCAGAGTTAGGGAGTAGCGGGATTATTAGCCAAGAGCCCCCTAATGCAAGTCACCCCTACCCATTTATGGTTCCTCAAGTGGATGCCAGCGGTAATGAAATTGATGGATTGCGATCCCCAGATATTGCTGTACCTCTTGCGACTTATACTGGGTGGAGACCGACAAACCCGGTCTCAGGAGCAGGGCTTTACATACCTTTCGCCCGAACACTTACTGAGCGTGAAGCTCAAAGAGACCCTCGTCCATCTATCGAAGAACGCTACTCGAGTCGTGCCGAGTATTTAGGATTAGTTGCGGAATCCACCATGAAGCTCATCAGCGATGGATACCTATTGAACCAAGACCTTTCAGTGATTCTTGAGTCAGCAGGTAAACATTGGGACCACAGAATGAACATAGAAAATTAGAGTAAAGGAAAATACAAATGCCTTTTAAAAATAATTTAAAAAATTTAAAACGTGCACTGATATCCTGGCTTATATCGTTATCGGTAATACTTACCTTTAATTGGCAAAGCGCTAATGCTCAGCTCACTGTCGAAGACTTTCCTGAACTAGAGCTAACTGATTTTAGTTATGTGTCCCGAGAAAGACGTGAAATATTTGCAAATGAAGAGTTACAAAAGAGCACAGAACCTTTTAAAATTTTTGATAATCTCTACTATGTAGGTATTGAATGGGTATCCTCATATCTGATTGTTACTGATGAGGGATTAATCCTTATAGACTCTCTTCACCCACCTTATATAGAAACTGGCGTTGAGCATATAAGGACACTCGGATTCGACCCCATGGATATTAAGTATGTGCTTGGGGTACATGGACATTTTGATCATATGGCTGGTCATGCCTATTACCAAGACAACTTTGACACTCGTGTCGCCCTAACCGCTGGTGATTGGAAAAGAGCCCAAACAGACATACCAAATGAATTTATCATGGACGTTGCTGAGGTGGACATGGTTATACAGGATGGAGACACCCTAGAACTAGGTGATCAGGTTATGAAGTTCTATATCACACCTGGGCATACTGAGGGAGTACTATCCATGGAGTTCACTGTATCTGACAGCGGAGAAGACTATCGTGCGGTAATTTTTGGGGGTGGTGGTGCACAAGGGAATGACTTCTGGAAAAACCAAACCGTTTTGGGAAATATACGCCGGTTTGAACTGCTAGCTCAGCAATCACCCCCAATACAGGTTCGATTACCTACCCATGTAAATACGCCAGGAGGAGTTCAGGGACTTCATAATCTATTTTTAGACAGGGGCCCATCAGACCCACATCCCTTAGTTGATGATCCCAGTGTTTTTCTTGACTACCTTGAGAGAGCGGAAGATAACGTATTAAGGGCTATACAGACCCCCTAGATACAACACAATCTTCTAATTATTATCCTCGAACAGTTGGATCAACAATACGGTCTGCGTCCCGCTCCTCACACCCTGTGTCTCCAAAAAAGAAGGCGTCAGGGTCTTCGTTTAGTTGTCTTTGAATTGGATCAACAGTCCATGGTTCTAGAAGCATGGTATCGTCCACAGTAGCTTCCCAGTAAAGAGTATTTCCTTCACGACGAATTCTCTCTGTAACAGTCATATCCCAACTATGGATATAGCCCATCCAACCCAACCAGCTCTCATCATTGAAACCAACCGAATCAACTACCAGCGTATCACCTTCCCAACGACCCACTGAGTAACCCATCCAGGTCGTATCATTGACCTGTATATCAAGATGCTCCCGCCCATCCATTGGAATAATTCGATATGCATTAATGTTTCTAGTATCGTACATAAATATTATTTCCGTAGGTGTTTGTACGATCTTATGAGGCGGCCCCACACGAGGTATTGATGCGGGTTTACATCCAAAAACAGGATCTAAAGCTAAACCATTCCAATCTAAATCCTGAATCCTATCCCAGTACTCTGGCTTATACATTGGCTTATTGGCCTTGGACCTCTCAAGCACTGCAAAATCTGTCTCGAAGTTAGTCAAACTGTTATCACGACCTTCCAGATTAAGCACAATGTCTCCATCCTCATTCTCAAATCCACGAAAACCCATTGCGCCTGCATGCCAAAAACCTGTCAAATCCGGATGCCCATCAGCAGTCCTAGGTGTTTCCTGAGCAGCAACCGTACCAACATATAAAATTAATGTTAGTAACGCAGCCACTGCACGACTAAATAACGAAACCTGCCTTTTCATACGATACTCCCTCAATAGCAGTCCCAAGAAGGGGAATTTAATATCACCTATAGATTTAAGAAAAACAGTCACTCTGCATTACGCATCAGAAGACGATTTCCGCCTGGAAGAGTAATCGCCATCATTAATCCCTGCGATTCTCCATTACGAGCAGGGTGATATTCAACGGTGTATTCAAGGCCTACACGAAGTTCTTTAACAAGACCCATACGTCGCAAAGCGTTCAATGCAACAGACTCTATTTCCCAGTTAGTTATCTGTCCATCATCCCCTTCTACATCTAAGTAAAAATAAGGATGTGGGTTAATAAATTCCACTTTAGTCATCATTCCTGTAAAAGTGTCTATGCTATTCACATCAAACTGCGCTTGAACCGCATGATGGGCAGAAGCAGACATACCACAAAGAAAAACTGTGGTGATTAGAGTAAAAGGGATTCTCAATAACTTCATCATTGTAAGCTCCGGCTTAATAATTCGGGTGTTGGGAAAATGACATAAGGATTTTGATAAAAATCTGAAACCGTCATTTCAAGCACTACCTCACCGCCTAAACGGTGCACTATATTTGAAGGGAAATAAACGTCCAATATAGGCCAATCAATATAGCCTGTATATTCAGCCTCAAGTAAAGTTTCCCCTAAGACAGGATGATCAATCATCATTTCTACTACTGCAGGCCTAGAATTTTCATCCAACCTAGCAACAACTGACAAACCATCTACCTCCACCGATAATATGGTTTGACCAGATACATTATCAACTGTAACGCTATTCGGATTATGAACAGCGGCAGTAATAACCCCATGAGGCGTTAACCAAATCTGTTGTGTTCTTTCAGCTACTTCGCCGTTTACTTCTGTAGGATCAACTCCAGGTAACCGCTCATTCCAGGCACGATCTGCACGAGCCACCTCAATTATACGTTCCTCGTTTCCATCTTCCGCTATACGAGTTACATCCGAACGGACAGCAGGTATAAAGTAATTAATTCCGATGGTTGCTGATGTGATTTCATAACTAGTCCACTGACCATCATCTCCTAGGATATTTGAAGTGCCATGACCAGAAAATTGCAGAGTATTCATTGAATCCATACGGCGCTGAACACCTCTTAGGGTACCTAGGGCATAAGCAACATCCTCTATAGTTTCATCTATATTCGGTGCTTGTGCATCGCATGCCTGTACAAATAGCAGGCTCAAACTTAAGGTAAAAACTGAACGAGTCATCATTTTTAGACGGCCTTTTGTCAACATTTAATTTTCTTACACAGTAATTTAGGTAATGGATTACTTACATTTCTATGATAGCTTACATTCTTGTCCGGACAATTCTAACGTTTTTGATATCAGAACTATAATATATTTGCTTAGACCACGTCTAAACGCTTAGCCCTTGCAAGCACTAATATCAGATTAAACTTTAGCTAATTCTTAGGTCTATAGGGATGATTATATCCATCTTTGGTACCATAGCGCCCCCAGAGTATCAGTAGGCTCTAACAATACAACGGTAAAGCACTCCGGTAAGCAAGGACGCTATCAAAATGGATTCAAATGAATTTGATTTTTCACTGGCAATAGGCTGTTCGTCTAATTCCGAATTTGATAGTCCGATTGGAGACCGGATAATTTACGAATCCAGGGCAAGAATAGCTTCATCGATGAATTTAGAGCTCCTTCGTTCGCCAATCTAGATCAATAACCTAACATGTCCAACGAAGTAGTAATGAATTCGATTGTCGTCCGACTCGCCGGTGATTCCGGAGATGGCGTACAGTTGATGGGGTCACAGTTCATAGCCTCTACCGCATTGAGCGGAGAAGACTTCTCGACGTTTCCCGATTACCCAGCCGAAATTCGGGCGCCCGTCGGGACAACTTTTGGTGTTTCCGCCTATCAGATGAATATAGGCGCAAATCCGATCACAACTGCGGGTGATGCGCCTGACGTGCTGATTGCGTTTAATCCTGCCGCGTTAAAGGTTAGTCTACCGTTGCTCGATAAAGGCGCTCTGTTGATTCTAAACAGCGACAGTTTTGTCGCTCGAAATCTTACGAAGGCAGGCTACGAGAAAGATCCACGTGAGACTGGTGAACTCGATGGCTATCAGGTGGTCTCGGCAGATATCGGCCGTTTGAATCTGGAAGCCGTGAAGCCGTTCGGGCTGAGCAAGAGCGACGGCGGCCGCAGTAAAAACTTCTGGGCACTCGGAATGCTGATGTGGATGTTCGATCGAGATCTGGCCCCGATAGAACAATGGATTAGAACAAAGTTCGCAAAGCTTGATGTTGTCCGCGACGCCAATCTCGAAGCCTTACATTCCGGGCATGCCTATGGCGAGACAGCTGAGCTTTCAGAAGCGATACCCCGCTTCAATGTAAACGTGGCAGAACTACCGCCGGGCGAATATCGAGGCATTAGCGGCAGTGAGGCTTTAGCTCTCGGCCTGGCGGCAGCCGGTGAACTCGCCGACCGGCCGCTGATGTTCTATTCCTATCCGATTACGCCCGCTTCACCACTATTGCACCGGCTCGCTCGGCTAGAAGATCTCGGCGTTGGTGTCATGCAGGCAGAGGACGAAATAGCAGCTGTTTGCGCTGCGATCGGTGCCTCCTACGGTGGTGCTATCGGTGTAACCTCAAGTTCTGGGCCAGGTATCGCACTCAAGACTGAAGCCATCGGTCTCGCGATTAACGCGGAACTGCCGCTCGTCATAGTTAACTCACAACGTGGCGGTCCATCGACCGGATTGCCGACGAAGACAGAGCAATCCGATTTATACCAGGCCGTCTACGGACGCAATGCAGATGCACCGCTGCCGGTGATCGCGGCAAGTTCTCCGAGTGACTGCTTTGATACGGCTATTGAGGCCGTACGAATTGCCATACGACATATGACGCCGGTTATTTTGCTAACCGACGGCTATCTGGCAAATGCTGCAGAACCCTGGCTACTTCCCGAGATAACGAGCTATAAGGCGATCGAATCTAACGAGCTCGACTCCGCGGCAGAAGATCAGAACGGGGGAATGGTAGCGTTCCAGCGTAACACGGAGACCTTGGGTCGACCGTGGATCGCTCCCGGCGAACCTCGGCGCATGTACCGTGTTGGCGGCCTCGAAAAGGACATTCGGACAGGAAACATCTCCTATGACGCCGAGAATCATCAGCTCATGACAAAACTTCGAGCTGACAAAGTCGTTCGTGTCGCCGACTTCATTCCTGATCAGGATACCGAGATAGGTCTTGCACAAGGCAGTGTAGCTGTCGTTGGCTGGGGATCGACTCATGGCGCTCTATACCAGGCCGTTCGTAGACTCGGCGACACAAGAGTCAGTCACATCCATATTCGTCACCTAAGTCCGCTGCCTAAAAATCTCGGCGAGCTACTCGCCGGCTTCGACCACGTACTCGTGCCGGAGATGAATATGGGCCAGCTCTCGACCGTACTCAGGGACAAGCTTGGAATCGAACCAATTTCGCTTCCGAAGGTTACCGGCCAACCGTTTCTTATTAACGAGCTTATCGCCGCGATTCGCAAGCAGCTACCGGGGCCGAACGTTAAGGCAACTCTGTCCGTTACACAGGGAGATCGCGAGTGAGCACCCAACCTGACCTTACAGCAAAAGACTTTACGTCATCGCAAGAAGTACGCTGGTGCCCCGGCTGTGGCGACTACGCGATTCTTAAAACCATGACGCAGACGCTCGCAAAGCTCGGCGTTAAGCCCGAGGAGACCGTGTTCGTTTCCGGCATCGGTTGCGCATCACGCTTCCCCTATTATATGGAGACCTACGGCTTCCATACGATTCATGGTCGTGCGCCTGCCGTAGCCACCGGCCTAAAACTGGCGCGGCCGGAATTGGATGTCTGGGTCGTCACCGGTGACGGCGACGGACTTTCGATTGGGGGTAATCATCTCCTACATGCATTACGACGCAATGTTGGGTTGAACATTCTTCTTTTCAATAATGAGATCTATGGGCTGACCAAGGGCCAGTATTCACCGACCTCTCGGCTTGGCACCAGATCACCGTCAAGCCCTGATGGTTCTATAGACGCACCACTCTCGCCCGGTCACTTTGCCCTCGGTGCGGGCGGAAGATTCTTCGCCCGTGCGATTGATACCGACAAAGTTGGGCTCGGTGACGTATTGCGTCAGGCACATGAATTTGAGGGTGCCGCTTTTACGGAAATTTTCCAAAATTGCATCGTCTATAACCAGGACGTATTCGCAAGTTTCACCGATCGAAAAACCGCTGCCGAGAAGCAGTTGCAATTGAAGCATGACGAACCAATGCTATTCGGCACCGAGAATAAAAAAGGTATGCGCTTCAATCCGGATACATTCTCGCTCGAGGTTATCGATGCGACGGAGTATCCGGACCAGGTTCTCGTACACAACGAGACGAACAAGGTAATTGCACAGTTATTATTGGACATAACATCGCCGATGGCATTGGGAGTCATCTACAAGAATCCAGCTGATAGCTTTGAGCAATCCTGGTACGCTGCCAGAGGAAAAGGACTAGAACGCAAAAGAAGTGTCGCCGATATACTCCGGAAGACGGATACCTGGACCGTTAGCTAACTTACGTTACTTGATCTGTCGGCTAGTCCCTCATTGGTATCATCGTATTATGCTCAGAATCACGAGCACTTACGCCTATATGAGTATATAAAATATTATTATCTATCTACAAAAGTGTAGGTAGAATTAAACATATAATAAATAAAATAAAAAATTAGAGGCTAATAATGTTAACCCAAAAAACCCTCTGTTATGCTCTTATAGTGACAGTTACATTACTTACTAGTGTAAGAGCTGTTCATGCTCAATTGCTTATGCAACCAAATATCTCTGTCTCTCAGGCTAGACAAATAATTGATACTATAATTTCTGAATGTAGCCTTCCTGGCGACTTAGTAACTGTAACCGTTGCTGTAGTTGACCGATCTGGGCAACCAGTAATGCAAGTTCGAGCAGACACAGCTTCCCCACATAACTGGGAATTAGCCTATCGTAAAGCTTATACCGCACGCACGTTTCAAAGAAACTCCATTGATTGGCGTGACCGTACCTCTGAGGGAACTAACCTCTCTGGTCAACGTGCCTTGAGTAATGTCGTACCATTAGGAGGTGGAGCACCAATCATGTCAGGTGAAATACCTGTCGGGGCTGTAGGGGTCTCAGGTGCTGGCGCTAGCTTTCCTGAGCTCTACCAAAGTGCAGGGACTGGACAGGAAGCGGATACAGTCTGTGCTGAATTAGGCATTGCTTCAATTGCTAGCGAATTAGAATAAGAAGAACTCAACAAAATTAATCTGGAGATAATCATGAAATTCAATTGTCTGAGAGTTACTGCTTTTATGGGCTTAGGCGTCATGGGCATCTCTGGGTGTCAGCCAAGTGGACAGTCCAATAGCGAAACCGAGGCTATGGGGGTGACGGAGACAATGGGAGTAATACCCACATTTCGGGTAGACCCAGACTGGCCACAAGTACCTGAAGGTTGGATGTTAGGTGATGTTTCAAGTGTAGACATTGATTCTGAAGGGAATGCATGGCTGCTGCACCGCCCAAGAACACTTCCTCCAGAACAAGCCCATATGGCAGCACCTCCAGTTATTGGTTTTAGCCCAGATGGCAGTTTTTACAGGGCTTGGGGTGGCGATGGAAATGGCTATGACTGGCCACAACGTGAGCATGGATTACATATTGATGATCAAGACCATGCTTGGCTAGGCGGGAACAATTGTCCTGCTCGCAACCTGCCTGGACTTGAGCCCGAAGCAGATGATCAATTATTAAAGTTCAATCTTAATGGCCAACTAGTAATGCAAATTGGTCAGAGTAATGCGAGTGGTGGAAACTCCGACACCAGAAACTTACATGAACCTGCAGATTCATTTGTACACGCTGCTACTAATGAGATATTTGTAGCTGATGGTTATGGAAACCATAGAGTCATAGTTTTTGATGCTGACACGGGAGCTTTCAAACGTATGTGGGGCGCCTTCGGTAATATCCCAGTTGATAAAGACGAATGTCCAAACCTCCCTGTTGAGGTTCAACCTGGACCGGGGCCAGATCAACTAAGCATTGTGCATGCTATCCGTGTTTCTAACGATGGAATGGTTTATGTAGCAGACCGGGAACACAGACGCGTTCAGGTCTTTACACTCGAAGGTGAATTTATTGATCAACTCGTTTGGTTAGAAGCCCCATTTGCACGAAACTTAGCCCTGTCTCATGATCCTGAACAACAATTCTTATACGTTGGTGGTGGTACAGGCTACAAGGTGGTTGACCGTCAAACTCTTGAGATTATTACAACTATTGAAGGTGACGGAATAATTGGACCCGGGCATCAAACCAGAACTGATGCAGACGGAAATCTTTATATAGCTGCTACTGGTTCGGGCTATCAAAGACTTTTATTTACTGGATTTGAACCAAGATAGCTCGACGTTTATCAGTAAACTATTTAGCTATAAACGTCTGCAGACCCTACTGCAGACGTTTATAGCGCTATGTATTAATTCACTATGGATTGATAAACCATATTATTAAACTGCCTGCGTATAGGGAAAACATTAGAGTTTCTTAGTTGAACTAAAAATATTGCAACTAAGTCTTCATGAGGGTCTACAAAGAAATAGGTGCCATATGCACCGGCCCAACCATATTCACCAACACTCCCCAATAACTGTGACTCTGACAAGCTAGTTCTAACACGCACTCCCAAACCCCAGCCATAACCATTCAGACCATAACGAGGGCTATAGTTTTCAGGAAGTTCAATGTGTGATGGAAGATGATTGGTTACCATAAGCTCAACTGTTTTGGGACTAAGCAGTCGGACTCCATCAAGCTCTCCACCATTTAACAGCATCTGAGAAAAACGCAAATAGTCATGTGCAGTAGAAAAAAGCCCTCCAGTACCACGCGGTGCTTTAGGCATACGGAGCTCTCTTTCTCTGGGCTCCACCCAAAGCTCTTCTACAGTACCCTCTTCCGTTCCACCATAAACCGCTGGAAGTCTATGAGCCTTCAATCTTGGCACATAAAAATCTGTATCCAGCATCCCTAGTGGACTAAATATTCTTTCCTCTAAAAAAACATTGAAAGGCTTCTTAGAAAGCACCTCAACCAGATATCCCAGTACATTGGTTGCCTCGCTATAACGCCAATCTGTTCCAGGCTGATAAGCTAGTGGCTGATCACCTAATATTTCCATTTGCTCCTGAAGAGTTACTTCAAGATTAGTCCAGATTTCGTTATGTCTGGGGTCTTGTCCATTTCCAGGCAAACCGGAAGTATGCATCAACAAATCTCTAATGCTCATCTCACGACCAGCACCATCATCTGACTCAATAGTCATTCCAGCAAGCTCAGGTATATACCAAGAAACTGGGTCCTCAAGCTGAAAATGCCCTTCTTCATAGAGCATCAAAATAGCCGTACTGGTTATCGGTTTAGTCATCGAAGCCATTCGAAAAATAGCATCTGTAGTCATTGGTCTTGAATGATCCATGTCTACGCCACCAAGTGCTTCAAAGTGAGCTAATCGACCATCGCGGGCTATTGCTACAACAGCACCTGCCATTAAACCATTTGCGATATAACCTTCAAATAGTGCATCAACACGTAAGAGCCGCTGAGTTGACAATCCAACTGATTCAGGCGATGACTTCGGTAAAGCTTGTGCAAAACCATTACTTAAGAAAAGAAATAAACACAAACATATCGCCAGCGTAATTAGAAGGCTATTTAATCTGTTATGAACCAGAACATTATTCATATCACCTCTCCCCTCAAATGTAGTTTCAATCAGGCTTTTTTAATGCACAAACTTTATTCCCGGAAGGATCACGCAGATAAGCAAGATAATAGCCATTCTCTCTAATACCGGGAGGATCCTCACAAGATGAACCTCCATTAGCTATACCGGCTGCATGCCAGTTATCTCCTAGTTCAGTGGTATTAACTAAGAAAGCTATAGTGCTACCATTTCCGTGAGAGGCTGGCTCACCATCGATAGGTTTTGTTATACCAAAAACTCCTGTTTCCGTACGCCACCAAACTCTTCCCTTTTTATCTACATGCCCAGGAGGATATCCAAGCGCACCTAATGCTGCATCGTAGAACTTTTTAGATGCTTCTATATCGTCAGCACCAACCATAACGTGATTAAACATTTTTATTCCTTCGCAAACCAAATATTAACAATTACAACTCTAGGCTAAACACCTGATAGGTTTGCAAAGTTAAATAGCCCTATCTATCTTCAACATCCTTATAAGGTTCCCTCCAAGAATTGCCTCCTTTTCAGAATTATTAAGATAGGAAGAATTAATAATCAAATCCATTGTGTCAGGCCAACCTAATGGCATATCAGTTCCATACACAACCTGACTTGGACCCATTTCAGCAACAAGATGGCGAAGCCCCTCATCAGAGAACACCATTGAATCCGCAAAAATCTGCGTTCTTAAGTACTCTCTGGGTGGTTTTTGGTTACGACAATTGTCAGCTTGTATAGGAGCATTACCAATAAACTCACCATCGGAATTAATTGATGGGCCACCAGCAGCATCACAAGCTACGTCCGTGCGACCAAAATAGGATGGCAAATATCCTCCGCCATGAGCTCCACAGATTTTCAAACCAGGGAAACGGTCAAAGGTCCCGTCAAGTATCAGCCTTGATAAAAAGAAGGTCGTCTCCAATGGGTTACCTATAATATTTCCAAGGTCCCCGGGATAGTCCAGTGCCCCCTCCTCGATTATGTTATCTGAACCAGCAGGGTGAACAAAAATAGGAACGTCCAGCTCTTCTGCTTTTGCCCAGAACTCATCATATTCAGGGCCTGCCGGCACCACACCATTAACGTGGCCAGCCATAGAGGCGCCTCTAAAACCAAGCTCATTAACCGCATAATCTAACTGCTCAGCAGCTAGGTCTGGAAATTGAATAGTTGGGGATGTAAGCGCAACAAATCGATCAGGGTATTCACTGCACCAAGCTTGAAAACCTTCATCCTGTACGCGAATAATGTCACTTGCTAGTGATCGGTCATCGGTACGGTACCACCAATACTGATTTGCACTTATAACAGCAACATCTATTCCCCATTCATTCATCATGACTAGGCGAGATGGGTCAAGCAGTCTTGGACCTCCAATATTTCTCTCTAGAGCTGTTCCATTGATAACTTCCTCTACATCCTTTATCGAGGCATGGGCATGTATATCAACCGTCTTAATACGCTTACCCGCTATAAATACTTCCTTACGTCCCTGCGCCCAGGCTATAGGTTGAAGTGTTAAAGTCCCTGCAGCCATACCCATGGTTTGCAAAAATCTTCTTCGATTCAAAGGATGACCAGAAACTTTCATAAAGCTCTCTCCATTAGCAAAATTTATATAGTGTTACTAACCTACTCGTACTATTGAGGAACAGGACGGAAGTAGTAATTAAAAGTTATGTTTGCGTTACCACGCTCAACAAGCATTTTCTCAAGAACTTGTGATGCAGAAATATTTCCCATATCAACAACCTCAAAGCCTATACCAGTTATTAAACTTGATATAGTTGCCTTAGCATCTGGATTATTCCCTGCAATTGGGATTGTTACTGGACCGCCAGCGCTAGCTGGATTAGCCATGGTACCTGCTGCAAGAGTATTGAATGCTTTAACCACCATCGCGTTCGGCACCCAATTCTGTATCATTTGTCCAGCCGAGGTTTCAACGTCATGATGACGCTTACCGGAACTATCAACGCGTACTGCATTATTAGGATCAAGAATAATTTTACCGGCTAAATCACCGAGGCTTTTAAGAGCTACTTCCGCCTGGGCCCACTTCGTGGCCATGACAACAATATCGGCTTCCGCAGCTGCAGCAGCTGGAAGCATTGCCGTTGCGTTATGTCCTGTCTTTGTAACAAGCGCCTGAACATCCTGACGATCTGGTTCACGTGAACCATATATTATGTTGTGGCCAAGCGTTGCAAATCGAGGACCCAACGCACCACCTACATTACCCGTTCCTATTACCGCTATCGTTTCACCTAAAACAAGTGATGAACCCACGAACGTAACAGCTACAGCAAACAACCCTTTAACCAAAAATTTCGAAGCTATAAGTTTCATTATTTATCTCTCTAAGTCAGTGCAGCATACTCTATGAATATATTGAGCCAGATCCTCTAGAAAAACTAGGGATCAAGGATGGTGGGGGCACCAGGACTCGAACCTGGGACCAGCGGCTTAAAAGGCCGATGCTCTGCCAACTGAGCTATACCCCCGTTGCAATCGTTTAAAAATATTGGCACTAGTTTTGTGACCATGAATTTATCGGCAGGATAATACCGGATGTCCACAGTTGGACAAACCTCTTTTAATTTCTATACTGGTTGATATTGCGTAGGATCTACTAATCCGGCAGCTTTAAATCCTTCCTTTCTGAATCTACATGCATCACACCCGCCACATGCGCGACCCAGAGTATCAGCTTTATAACACGATACAGTAATTGAATAGTCTAATCCCAGATTTACGCCTTTAGAAATAATTTCTGCCTTCGTCATATCTATTAGCGGGGTCTTTATTTCAATAAAATCTCCCTCTAGCCCTTGTTTTGTAGCGATATTTACTAGCAATTGAAATGCAGATACAAATTCTGGACGACAGTCTGGATACCCTGAGTAATCGATTGCATTAACTCCAATAAATATGGCTTTAGCATCCAAAACTTCAGCCCAGGCCAAAGCAAGAGATAAAAATATCGTGTTTCTTGCAGGCACATAGGTAACGGGAATTCCCGCAACAGATTCATTAGGAATAGGGATATCCGTATCAGTAAGCGCTGAGCCACCGAGCGTTCCGATAGGAACCTTCATCACCTTATGTTCTTCAACATTTAGTTGTTTCGCTATTTTGGCAGCAGCAGTTAATTCTGATCTATGTATTTGCCCATAATCAAAACTAAGGGTATAACAAGAAAAATTTTGCTTCTTTGCAATGGCAAGTAGCGTGGCCGAATCTAAACCGCCTGACAAAAGTACAATCGCCCTAGACACAAGGCTCACTTCATATCTTTCGGCCAGTCAAAACTAGAATTGGCAGCTAAGCTCCTCAACCCTGCTCCTGGATCATTGTTTCAAGTCTCTGTGTAGCCAAACGTGCTGCAGTTGTAGCGGGAAATTCTCGGGCAACACGCTGCAAGACGTTCTCTGCCACACCAAACTGTTGAAGCTCATAATTGCAATAGCCAATTTTTAACATAGCATCAGGCAGCTTTGCTGACCCGGGATATCGATCGACAACACCTTGGAAAACAGGTAAGGCAGCATCAAATTGGCGCTGAACATAGTAAGTTTCAGCTAACCAATATTGAGCATTACCCGCTAAGGAACTCTCAGAAAATCTAGCAAGAAATTCATCGAAAGCTGCTGCAGATTCAGCGTAACTGCCATCTCTTAACAAATTAAATGCTCTCTGGTAAGAATCCTGCTCACTTTCCATTGAAGTACTGCTAGATGCAGTCACAGCCTGAGATGTCGAAAGATCAAGTTCACTGATAGTTGATTGCAAACTTAGGATCTGACTTTGAGCATCTTCTAGAGCCCGCAGACGAGTATCAATATCGACATATAACTCTCGTTGACGGCCAGCTGCGCCCTCGCTTTGAAATGCTAGGGTCTCGACATCTCCACGCAATGCCTGTGTCTCAGTACGAAGCTGGTCTACGCTTGCAGCGAGTGCAATTAGACTTTGATTGTCAATTACACGCTCCATACGTATAAGCCTTGCCTCCATATCAGTCATTTTCAGATAGATAGGATTCTGGGTACTAGGAGCTGTTGTGCATGCAATCAGCATAGCATTTAACATTAGCAACACCGATTTTATTGCTAATTTCAGATGACAACTTTTAAAATTAAAAAACATGTAGCTATTGATAGACCAGTTCAACACGCCTATTCAAACTATATGCTTCATCATTACTTCCACTCATAGCAGGACGTTCCTCGCCATAACTAACAGTACCTAGCTGACTTGCCGTGGCGCCTTGAAGGAGTAATATCCGACGAACTGCCTGAGCGCGCTGTTCACCAAGACCTATATTGTACTCGCGGCTACCACGCTCATCCGCATGTCCTTCTAGCCTAACTTGAGCGCCGTTATTAGTCGCCAAATACTCGCCATGTGCCGCCAACATACTATTAAAATCTGAACGAATTTCACTCCGATCATAGTCGAAATAAATCACAAGCCTGGATAAAGGCCCAGTTCCTTCTCCTGGCATCTCTCTAACAACATTAGGGCCACCCATTGCGCCTGTACCTGTGGTTGTCGCCCCTGTAGAAGAACCACTTGTATTTGAAGCCGCACCTGCCTGAGATCCTGTTTCGGAATCTGGAAGTGTGGCATTGTCGCCACCGCAACCTGCTAGTACTAATATTGCAATCACTGCAAATGTTCGGGTCATTGCTAAATCCTCGTCCTATAAACCAAATCAATAAAACCAAAAAACAATATAAACCTAATTCACACTAAGTTAAATTCTTGGAAAGGGAGACCAAGCCGGCTCTCTTACCTGACCTGCAACAGAAACAATCTGCTGATGAATTCTCCCATCTGTACTCACAGAAGCCAATACCCCGCGTCCACCTTCCTGAGAAGCATAAATAATTAAGGCTCCATTGGGTGCAAAACTTGGGGACTCATCTTGACGTCCACTACTCAAAACCTGCGTTAAACCAGTCTCTGGATCAACAAGTGCAATGCGATAGTTTCCTCTATCTTCATGAACAACAGCTAATCTATCTCCACCTGGCGAAATTCGAGGACGTGCGTTATAACTACCTTCAAATGTAACTCTTTGCGCTCTTGCTCCAGCTCTAGCAGCAACTTGATAGATTTGAGGTCCGCCTGCGCGACCCGATGTAAAATAAATACTCTGGCCATCAGGAGCCCACACTGCTTCTGTATCAATTGCAGAATGTTGGGTTAATCTTGTCAATGCCTGCGTCGCAATTTCTAACATGTATATATCAGAGTTGCCTTCATCCCGTGATAACGTGAGCGCTAAGTACCTCCCATCAGGAGAAAATACCGGTGCTCCATTAATTCCAGCCCTCGCTGATACTCTTTCCCTTACCCCAGTTCTCAAAGTTTGAATATAGACAGAAGATTGAGATCCTTCAAAGGAAACATAAGCAATTCTCCTTCCATCAGGAGACCACGCTGGTGACATCAAAGGATCAGGAGAATCTGCAACAACAATAGGGTTAGCTCCATCAGCATCAGAAACAATTAATCGAAACCTAGCCTCTCCACCTTCCTGCTGTTCACTAACATATGCTATTTGCGTACCAAACACTCCCTGAAGCCCCGTCAATTCCTCATAAATCATGTCTGATATACGGTGACTAGCAGTTCGCAACTCAGCACCAGATGCTGTTAAACGATACCCAACAATGGGCTCGCCCCGCAAAACATCATAGAGCTGAAAAACAATCGTATATGCATCAAAAGAATCTTCAATAACACGACCTATAACTAAGTAATCTACCTCAGAAATACGCCAGTCCTGAAAACGAACATCTTCTGGTAGAGAAGGCAGAGAAACCATGTCCCGCACTTCCATTGGAACAAAACGTCCACTTGAAACCAAGTCAGCCGTAACCAACCCGGAAACATCAAAAGGTGACACGGAACCAAAACCATCCCAAGAAAAGGGCACTATGGCCATTGGCACTGGTCGTTCCACACCACGCCGTATTTCAACCCTTAACTGACCAAAAGATTTAGAAACAACTAACGCACTAAGCAAACACACTAATGCTGTTGCTGTTATCTTTGGTTTTAAAAATCTTATCCTCACAAGTACTAGTATGCCTTTACTACATGCTTGGATTAAATACCACTTCAAGATTTCTTTCGAATAAAGATGGTATTGGTGGCCTTGGTAGGGGTGATGAACGTAGGACAGCAGCCTCTATTGACCTCACTACAGCAGCATCACCTGTACAGCGACCCACCTGAACATCGATAACATCTCCACTAGGAATCTGGGTAACATTAACAATACATTCCAAACCAGCTATCGCCGTAGCTGGAGGAATCCAATTTTGCTGAATACGATTTTCAATTAAAAGAATATACTCATCTAATAAGCCTGCTTCTTGTGCCCGACGTCGTTCATCTTCGACAGCAAGAGCTCTTTGAAGTTCTGCTTCCATTTCTGCTCGTTGTGCCGCAGCTGCGGCCTCCTGACGTCGACGTTGCTCTTCTTCTGCCCTCTGGCGCTCTAACTCAGCAATTCGTTCGGCCTCCCGACGAGCTTCTGCCTCTTCTTGTTGCCGTAATCGTTCTTCCTCTTCCTCTCTCTGTCGACGCAAATTAGTAAGACGTAGTTCTTCTTGCCTGGCAGCCTCAGCTGCTTCTTCGCGTGCTGCTTCTAGACGACGTTCTTCATTTTCTCGTTCCCGGCGTGCCTGCTCTGCTTGTTCTCGGGCCTGACGTTCCTCATTTTGTTGTCTTAATAACTCGGCTTGTTCAAGTTGCTCCAGACGCTCAAGTTCTTGTTGAACCCATGCTTCATCTACTACTGTCGCTTCAATAGCCACTTGATTTGAGGGCATAGCAGCACGTTGACGACTCGATGGATCAAAACCGATAGCTAAAATGGCGCCCAATGCTATATGGCACAACGTAGAAATAAGCACCGGAATTTTATGCTTTTGAACGAAAGAGCCCATCAATTCTCTTACCTAGAACTTCTATTGTTCATCCTGTGAAAAGTCTAACGGATCAGTTATAAAACCTATCTGTTCAGCACCAGCCTGTTGAAGAATGACCATCCCTGTTACTACTCTACCGTATGGAACTGCTTCATCAGCTTTAACTAAAACGGGAGTTTGAGAATTTCTTCGCAGTACCGCTGCTGTTCTATTCAATACGGTCTGCTCATCAACTGGAACCTCCTCATCACCCCCAATATTTAAAAATAATTCCCCGCTCTGATTAATACTCAACACTAACGGCTCATTCCCCTCCATAAGTTCTGGAGGTAATGGTTCAGAAGCTGCCTGGGGTAAATCTACCTTAATTCCCTGAGTTAATAGTGGCGCTGTTATCATAAAGATAATAAGCAATACCAACATCACATCAATATAAGGCACAACATTGATTTCCCCCATAAGTCCTCGTTGCCTAATTCGACTCATGACTCTGAGTCCTTTTTATTACTTCTTGTAGCTTGTCTCTGAAGTATCGCTGAGAATTCCTCCATAAAAGTATCGTAACGCACTTCTAATCGCCCAACTTCATCCGCATAACGGTTGAATGCGATAACTGCAGGAATAGCTGCAAATAAACCCATTGCTGTAGCAATAAGAGCTTCGGCTATACCTGGAGCTACAAGAGCTAGCGTAGCACTTTGTACATTACCCAATGATTGAAAAGAATTCATAATTCCCCATACAGTACCGAACAAACCAATGTAGGGACTTGTTGAACCTACCGTAGCGAGAAAGGCCAAATGATGCTCTAAACGATCAACCTCTCTTAGTTGCGAAACTCGCATAGAACGCCGCGAACCTTCAACTATTTGTTCGGAACTGATCACGGTTTCTTGCTGAAGTCGACCAAACTCCCTGAAACCAGACTCAAAAATACCTGCCATTCCTAACTGATTAGAATCATCATTAGTTATCTCTAAATACATAGTGGAAAGGTCTCCACCTGACCAAAATGCTTCTTCAAAATCATCTGCAGCCTCTGTAGCGTGCTTCAATAGTTTTCTTTTTTCTATTATGACTGCCCAAGAGGCAATTGAAGCAGCCAAAAGAATGAGCATCACAAGCTTTACTACAATGCTTGCATCCATTATTAGCGTCAGAAGTGATAAGTCTGTATTCATACTTGTCGCTCGTCTATTCTCAAATCGTTAAAAAGGCCTGACGAAAAACGCTTGGGTTTTCCTGTTAAGGTATCTACACAAGCGACTTTTGCAATTGCTTGGCACACAATCTCCCCATGTATAGATTTACGCCTAACAGATTGATTGAAAAAGAATCTTACGCTACTAACCTTGGTCAACTCTGCGCTTACATGCAATTGATCATCTAGCCAAGCTGGGCCTAAAAAGTTGATACGTATATCAGATAATACTAGAGAAATCCTCTCTGATTCTTGCAATGTGACATGATCTAATCCCTGCGATCTGAGCCATTCCGTTCTTGCGCGTTCAAAAAACCGCATGTAACTTGCATTGTAGACACGACCTTGGGCATCAGTATCTTCCAAATAAACTCTGACAGGCAAAACAAAACTTATCATGCTCATGTCTTTTTGACTCAATCAAAGAGTTCTGGGGTTTTTCCTGCAGTCTCGATATTAAAACCAAAATACTGATAAGCATTACGAGTTGCCACTCTTCCGCGTGAAGTTCTTTGTAGAAACCCTTCTTGAATTAGATAAGGCTCAACCACATCCTCAAGAGTGCCTCGTTCTTCGCCTATTGCAGCTGCTAGGCTTTCAATACCAACAGGTCCTCCTTCAAACTTTTCAATTACTGTCCTTATAAACTTACGATCCATCATATCAAGACCATGCGGATCAACTTCCAGAAGATTCATTGCTTCACGTGCAACCTCCAGATTAACAGATCCATCTGCCTCGACCTCCGCATAATCTCTTACCCGACGGAGCAATCTGTTTGCAACTCTAGCCGTACCACGAGAACGTCTCGCAATCTCTTTGGCCCCCTCTTCATTAATCGATAATTTAAAAATTGAAGCAGTTCTGCTGACTATTTTTGAAAGCTCTAACGTGTCATAGAACTCCAATCGCTGAACAATCCCAAAACGGTCTCTTAGAGGCGAAGTTAATAGCCCTGCTCTAGTAGTAGCTCCCACCAACGTAAAAGGAGGTAAATCCAACTTTATAGACCTAGCTCCAGGACCCTCACCTATCATAATATCTAGCTGGAAATCCTCCATTGCTGGATACAACACCTCTTCTACAACTGGGCTTAGCCTATGAATTTCATCAACAAACAAAACATCTCTCGGCTCAAGATTGGTAAGTAGTGCTGCTAAATCACCTGGCCTTTCAAGTACGGGGCCTGAAGTTTGCTTTAAATTCACACCAATTTCGTGAGCTATGATATGGGCCAATGTTGTTTTACCAAGACCTGGTGGTCCAAAAATCAGCGTGTGATCAAGTGCTTCGGTCCTATTACGAGCAGCAGCAATAAAAATACGCATCTGTCGCTTGACGCTTTCTTGACCAATATACTCATTATCATCAAGGGTCTGCGGTCTAACCTTACGATCAAAGACCTCATCTTCTTGGTTGCTGCTTGTAGTTAAAATCTGCTCAGACATTTTTTACCCTGAATGCACTCTTTTAAGCGCCTCACGTATGAGTTCTTCCGGTTCCATATCTGTTGTATCTATCTCTGCCAACATACGACTAACCTCAGCAGGTTTGTAACCTAAAGCAATAAGTGCTCCCTGGGCTTCACCTTCCGCTCCTTTGTCTCCTACTAATATTTCAAACCCCTGAATATCAGATTTATCTAACCGGTCTTTCATTTCCACCAATAGACGCTCACCAGTCTTTCGGCCTATACCCGGAATTCGAGTAAGTGTGACAAGATCTTGCTCCAAAACACAACGGCGAAAACCTTCAACGCTTATACCAGAAAGTATCCCAAGCGCGACTCGTCCACCAACCCCTGAAACTTTTAGTAAATTTCGAAATAGCGCACGTTCAGGCTCAGTTGAGAAACCATATAGAAGCTGAGCATCTTCTCTAACCAAAAAATGAGTAAGAATTGTAATTTGCTCACCAGTGTCTGGCAGCTGATAGAAGGTAGACATTGGCGCTTCTAATTCATAACCAACACCTCCCACATCAATAACAATTCCTGGAGGATGTTTTGAAATAAGCTTTCCTTTCAAAAAACCTATCATGAACTAACCATGGCCTCCTTGAGTAAGGATCTTGTTCCTCGGACATGCGCATGACACAAAGCAGCTGCAAGCGCATCTGCCTCATCAAAGTTTGGCGGAGACTCCATACTTAGCACTAGTTTTACCATATGCTGCACCTGAGTTTTATCAGCGCTACCTCGTCCAACAATGGCCTTCTTTATTTGTCGTGCCGCGTACTCATAAATTGGCAAATCTGCCTCAAAAGTTGCACATAATGCCGCTGCGCGTGCTTGTCCAAGTTTCAGTGCGCTATCAGCATTGCGATGCACAAATACACGCTCAACAGATACCTCATCAGGCTGAAACTGCTTAACTACTTCACCTATGTTGGTAAAAATCTGACGAAGTCGATCTCTATGCTCCCCTTTTGTTCGGACTTCACCCGAATTTATTAAAACAGTTTTATCCAATTTTTGCTGTATATCAATGACACCATAACCCGTAATCTGTGATCCTGGGTCAATTCCTAGAACTCTAGTCACATCAGTCAACTTTCATCCTCAAGTAAATCACCTGGCAAATCTGCATTAGAATAAACTTGCTGTGTATCATCTAGCTCATCTAAAGTATCTAACAGTTTCAGCATACTCTCTGCCTGTTTGGCTTCCAATTGCGCCTGAGTAGAAGCTTTCATTGTTACTTCAGCATGCTCGGGGATTAAACCAACAGCAATCATAGAATCTCTTACTGATTCAAATTCTTCTGGAATGCATAATACCTCTACTGAGCCATCACGCTGTGAAAGCACATCTTGAGCTCCTGCATCTATTGCAGCCTCCATAAGCTGTTCTTCCTCTACATCAGCTGCATATGCCATAAACCCTACTTTCTCAAAAAGGTATGAAACCGATCCATCTGCCCCCAAGTTTCCACCAAACTTGGTAAATGCATGACGCACCTCTGCTACAGTTCGATTACGATTATCTGTAAGGCAATCAACCATGACAGCTGCACCACCCGGACCGTAGCCTTCATAGCGAACCTCCTCGTATACAGCGCCGTCCATATCACCGGTTCCGCGTTTAACAGCACGGTCGATATTATCTTTCGGCATACTTTGCGATTTTGCTTTTTCAATAGCAGTTCGCAGGCGTGGATTAGAGGCAGGGTCACCCCCAGCTTCACGTGCTGCAACTGTAATCTCTCGGATTAGCTTAGTAAAAAGCTTTCCGCGCTTTGCATCTTGCGCACCTTTTCGAAACCTAATATTTGCCCATTTGCTATGTCCGGCCATAGACAATGCTCCTCATAGGCATCTGAAATGACATTTTTTATACGAAACAAAACTTATCCCGCAATTATGTCAGTCAGAAATTTAACTCCGTTATTACATAAACAGTGACCCCCAAGCCACTGCTAGTGCCTATCATAGCGACATTTTTGCAAGCGTGGGAGTCGAGCATACATTTCGTGCATTAGTTTTTCCCTATGGAGAAATTAGCGCATTAAGTTTTAACGGTTAATAGCATGAACTGCTCGTCCATCAGCTGCTAGAGCAGCCTCATGAACAGCCTCTGAAAGTGTTGGATGCGCGTGACAAATACGCTGAATGTCCTCACCAGAACCAGAAAATTCCATTGCTAATACAGCTTCCGCAATCAGCTCACCTGCCATAGGGCCCATTATATGAACCCCCAATAATTCATCATCAGATTCCGCTGTAACCACCTTTACTAGGCCCTGCGTCTGACCCATGCCCTTGGCCCTACCATTGGCAGAAAAATTAAAAGTACCGGTTTTATAAGGCCTGCCTGTACCCCTCACTTCGGCTTCTGTTTTTCCTATCCACGCTATCTCAGGCGAGGTATAAATAACGGAGGGAATGGCTTCGTAGTTCATCTCGCTAGTTTTTCCTGCAATCAAATCAGCAACCATAATACCCTCGTCCATACCTTTATGTGCCAACATTGGCCCTCTTACTACATCGCCAACAGCCCAAACCCCGGACACATTTGTACGACAATGTTCATCTACTTCAATAAACCCATTGGCATCAAGTGAAACTTTAACTTCAGAGGCAAGCAAACCATCAGTAAAAGGTTTGCGCCCTACGCAAACAATTACTTTATCAACTTCTAAAGTTGTTAATCCGTTAGTACTTTCAAAAGTCAATGCAACACCATCATCTTTAATTACCGCATCAGTTAATTTGGAGGCTAGACAAATATCTAATCCCTGACGTTTAAATGAACGGTGTGCCTCTTTTGCTATTTGCTCATCAGCCATAGGCAAAAAGCTCTCAAAGGCTTCAATCATGACAACCTCTGATCCCAGACGTTGCCAGACACTTCCAAGCTCAAGACCTATGACACCGGCACCAACAATTCCAAGTTTTTTTGGAACAGACGTAAAATCTAATGCCCCCCAAGAATCAACAATAAACTCATGATCAAAAGGTGCAGAAGAAAGCTCTATAGGTATGGATCCCGTTGCAAGGATTATGTGATTTGCAGTAAGGCTTAAAACTTGACCATCAGGGTTTTTTACCTCAACGCGATTATCAGAGATAAGCCGGCCGCGACCAAAAAAAGAAGCCACTCCATTAGATCTAAACAGCGCTTCAATTCCTCCGGTTAACTCCTTGACAATTTTTTGCTTGCGGTTTTGCATTTTGCCAAGATCTAAAATCAAATCCTTAACACTAATTCCGTGTTCCTTAAATTCAGTTTCTGCTCTGTGAAATAGCTCTGTAGATTCCAACAAAGCCTTAGAAGGAATACACCCAGCATTGAGACATGTGCCTCCAAAAGCTCTAGTGCCATCACGATTTTCCCAGCTATCTACACAAGCAACTGATAATCCGTTTTGTGCAGCTCTGATCGCTGCTGGATAACCAGCTGGGCCAGCACCAATGACAACAACATCAAATTTATTTTCACTCATAATCTTTGCACTAAATTCAGGATTTTTTCATCCCCATAAACATGACAAATTAAACTAAGTCTCTCAACTATAACGACTCATCCAACGTAATCTCCATAAGATACTTGATTACATCAGCTCTATCTTCAGCAGCACTAAAACCAGCAAAAAGCATATTATTACCCGCCAAAAAATCATCAGGATCAGCTAACCACTGGTCTAATATCTCAGGCTCCCATATAAAATCTTCTCCAAGCAAAATTCCTGAATACTCAAACCCAATACTACTAGCAACATCTCGTTGAAAAATGCCATATAGGTTTGGCCCAATCATATGATCTTCACCCAAACCTAGGGTATGGCAAGCCCTGCAGGCAAATGATAATAGCTCACCTCTTTCTACATCAGCACCCAGCAATCTTTGCTCAAGTGACTCAACAGGTTGATTCGATATAACAGATGAAGGCACATCTTGTTGATTACAACCAGATAGATATACATATATCGAACTAAAAACTGTTAGTAAAACCAAATTCCTAACACTGAGTAAAGCAGGCATTTCTCTTAAAAGTCCCAGCTAAAGTCAAAATGGATTGTAATATCTGGAGCCGTTCTGACCATAAGATCTTCCCCTATTGCTATATTCAATCTACGACGTTCATCTATTTCCCACCAGCCACCAGTATTAACTTGAATTGAGGATATTCCCATTTCATCAAGTTCGCTTTCATAAAAACGGCTATGAAAATCAAATTGCAATTTTAATCCTACCCTCGGTAATACTCGCCACCCCATCCCTAAAGTACCAAAACCCGCCCAGTCCTTTACACGATCTGTAAAGAGCTTGGGCTCATTCATCACTATCAATCCTGCGCCCCAAAAGATCCCTGCAGGGTCACCTGCAAACATTATCTGCTTCTGATTAAATACACTAATAGAAATATCTGTACTGCCACTCCCTGTAAGTATATTTTTATCACCTGTAGGCAGCTTAAATGTTCCCTTCAATATTAATCCATTGAACTTCCTAGAAAAGCTGATCTGTATATCACCTATCCCGCTACTTCGTTGGTCGAGAAAGTAAGAAGATGTACCAACATCCTTATAAAGGTAGCGTAATCCATCTTCCTCCCTGAGATTCCGTTTACCATCAGGCATACCAAAAAATGAGTGCCATGCATCAACGGTATCATCAAGAAATCCACCAGAAATTTCATAGAAAGGCAGCTCTATACCAATATTTACTTCATCAAGGATTTTATAGCGGTAAAAGACGCTATTTTTCCATGTCTCACCATCAAGAATTAATTCTTCATTACCTTTTCTTGAGAGGCTATAGTGGTTTGCGATATCACTAACAAAACCGAATGTAGGGCCCTCACCAGGCAAACTACTTTCCCATACTGGTAACCCAAATACTGATATCAAGGGACTAAGGTTACGAGTTCTAAAGGGGGCAGCCTCCTGTGCTTTTGCGCTCCCAGTAACCAGCACTATCATTACTGCTAGTACATTAATGATTCGCACTATCAACTATCCAGAGCCTTCAAAGCCATCCATAGCAATATTTCACATTAAAATAAATATTTATATATATGTATTTATTATGTTTTTAATTTCTACCTATATATTTTAAAACAAACAATCCCGTTCCCACACACGAGGTCACTTGCCCAACACACGATTCCCCCGAACGATCTGTTGCATACGCAAGGCCTCGATGATCAATATCAACATCGGTCAGCTGAATCGGTACTGGCCTTGCCATTGAAGGACGTGGTGTGGCATTCGTAATTGGAATGTAATAACCAAGCTCTTGAAGGTTTTGTGGATCTGAGAGGTCTAGAACCCTAATGCCTGCATTGAGGTACGCGATCCAAGCGATCTTATCCTCAAACCGGTTGATCTGTCCATTAACCGTTTCGGCATGTTGATGAGGCCCAAAATTGCCACCAATTTCGCAAAACTTACCTATAGGAACTTGCCATGTAGATACGGGCATAGGATTGCTTTCATGTGTAATATCAAACATATAAACACGGCTTTTCATGCCATGTGGACATTCTAATCCGTCATACTCATCTGTCACTAAAGCGTAGGTTCTTGGTAACTCGCCATCAGCAGCTGTTACATTAGGAACTTCATTGTATTGAATGGGTGATACTGTGTGAGGGCCTCTACCCGGTGGAGAAGTATCATAGGACCAAACTAAGGAGGGTTCAGATGGGTCTGAGATATCCCAAGAAGCAACATGCCCACTACCAATTCTGAAACCTGCATACATTCGATTATTTTCCTCATCGACAATGGGATGATGTACATACTGTTCCTCAAACCCCTCCTCCTCGTCTTTCTGTCCAGGCAACCAAGCCCTACCAACAAACTGAGGATCGCTAGGATCTCTTAGATTCCATATATGAATAATTGTCGTACGAAATCCTGGTTCACCTGAAGCACTGTAGAAGAGACCACTTTCTGGCGACCAATGACCTTTATGAGCACGATTAATGAGCTTGCCCCCACAACCAATACCACAGGAGTTTTCAGGTGTTGCTGAAATTTCTGAAACTAATGAAATAGCTGATGGATTTGAGGATCTATCGGTAATATCAAAAATCTGAAACCTTAAGTCTTCGCCAATTTCTGAATTTCGTATTAAGTAGTCCCTTCCTGCTGGCTCTGAATCAAACTCATAGTCATATACAACGCTAACAAAACGTGAGTTTGCATGTCTCTCATTAGGTATATGCCATACAAGCTCAGGATTTTTAGGGTCTGATATATCTAGAATAGATGTACCGTTCCATTCATTTTGACCGGTAATCGGATTCATCGTGGCCTCTTGAGTACGTGTATTCGGAACATGTCCAATGTAGACCCAATTACCATTTGTTGTATCTGATTTTGTAGTTACCTGCAAAGCTTGACGTCCCTGCAAATGATGGTACCCAACAAGCTCAATATTAAGAGCCTCATTAGCATTAACAATAAAACCCATTCCATTCACTGAAAAAATAAAAGCTGTAAACCACTTTTTCGGTATGTTCATTACGTTATTCCCTGGAGCTTTTCGCTTTCAAACTAATTTTTAATGATCAGTTTGCCACAATTATTAACTTATTGAATGTCTATCTCACTTCTATTGAAGAGTACATTTTTCATCATTTTTTATCTTTCAATTGCCCAATTACGCCACAAAAATAGGCTTTCAATTTTTTAGCATAAAAAACCGGAGCTAGCATTTGAACAGACTAACAAATGAGGACCTTATGAAGATACATTACAAAGATAAACAGTATGAATTACGCGACGGTATTTGGTTCTTAGGTTATAAAAAAGCCCCTCAGGATATTCAGGATAGACTGAATTCCCAAGTTGAAAATGAACTCCATGCCTGGGAAGAAGACCTCACTGAGGTTTCTGAGATTTTAGAAGCATCAAAACTAGCAGAAAAACGAAAAGATTTATTAAGAGCGCTAGTTTTAGCACGTAAAGCCTATGAAACAGCAGATTCAAAGATATTTGTCGCTGCACGCGTTAGCTGCCTCTATCGAAAGTTGGGCGAACCAGATAAAGCATTACAGTGGACTGAACCGTATGCAAGAAGCACTTATGTACCACTTTTAAATTCAAGGGCGGCTGCATTTGCCGATATTGGCGAATATTTGCAAGCAAAAAAATTGGCAGGCAAATCTCTATCTATAAGCCCCGGAAACTCTGACGCATTTGATCTGTTAGACAGAGTACATTCTGAATACCCAGGCGCTTATTACGAACTTTTTTAGCTGCTAAATATAAGGGAGAAATATAATGTTTAAAGCAGTATCAATAATAATTACCTTAACATTGGTCACTAATACGGTTACGCATTACCTATTGCAAATAAATACAGCTACTACAATAAATGAGCTACAAGAGCGGGTTTTCTCGCATTTGAATACAGCATCTCAAGAAACATCAAGTACACTGAAAAGTGTTGAAGACCAAATTCTCGGTTCTAATAATTTAATTAACTCTTATATAGGCAGGCTCATCGAAATTGAGAATAAACAACAACTGAATATAAGTAGCGTAAATTCAGAGCTAGAATCATTTAGGACTGTTATAGACGAACTTTCTGACTCAACTACAATAACAAACGCTCAGGTAGTTTCCGCAGAAACAAAAGTGAATACTTTAGAAAGTAAGCTTGACTCAATAATCAAACCACTAGAGATTCTTAGAGCCGACATACATAACCTTGAATCACAACTGGCATATGCAATTAGATCAGATACTGATGCAAACATTAATAATGACGATAATCTTATGCAATCAAAAGTCTCACCTATAATTTCTGAACATTGCCCAATAGATGCGTTAAATCGAGCAGAAAAACTAACACAACTAAAAAAAGAACTTGAACGAATAACATCTATAGGTAAGCATGATGTAACTGTAAAATTTGATATCGATAATCATGGAGAACTTATTCTTCAACAACTTGAGTCAACGGCCCCTGCTAACGTCCTTGGTGCAGTTGAACGTTATGTCGATGGACTGATATTTGATAGTGACGGATCAGTATTTTTAGGCTGTGAAGCGCTAGTCAAACTAGAAATAATCTAGACTCAATACCATACCCAATTTGACATAGTACTAAATCTTAATCCTATACCGTCGAATTTATATTAAACATACATTTGTTCAAAAAAGTTTTTCAGAATCTGAGAACATAAAAAATTATATATATTCTGATTTACTTTCTTGGAACCTCCATACAAATTTGGCGCCTAAAAAGGCGCCAAATTTTTTACCAAGAACTGATTACAAGTCAATTCATCAACTTTTTATCACTATTAATCAGCAATTACCTTTGTGCCATGAATAACAGCTGCCTTACCATCATTAACCAATCCTGTAGTTGGCTCAGCTCCTATACCACCACCAGTAGCACCTGGGTGTACATCTTCAAGTACACTTGAAGCAGGCATATCTGAAGCTGTACCTGTATACGTAAGAGTGCCTTTAGCAGATGTTTTAAGAGTCAGCCACTCCTCTCCTTCTAAAGCCTTAACTTTATAGGTTGTTGGGCTAGCTCCACCTGTTGTTACAGTCGGGTCATTACCCGCGGCATCCTTCTCGATGATGAATCGATGCGTATAACGTAAATTATCGTTCCATTCACCTGAATAGTATTGACCAAGGCTCTCACCGGTTAGGGTATTAATAACCTCACCAGGAATACCATGAAGTTCGCCAAAACCCTGATAGTCGAGGCGAATTTTTTTACCACGATCATCACCATACTTAGCCTCATCAGGCACTGTATAGTAAAGGGTAGTTGGTGGAGTAAAAACAACATCTTGGCTAGTGCTTTGGTCGGTCAAATACTTTTGTCGATCCCAACGGTTAGCACCGAAACGAAGATTATACCAAGTAGTGATTGTGCTGCCATCTTCATAGAGCTTATCCGGGCAATAGCGCTTTGCTGAAGCAGAAAACGTCGGATGAGTATCCCTATAATCTCCACCAGAATCTTTTTCACACTCTAGCTTGTCAAGATCAGTCGTTGAGGCAAGTAGTCGGCCCGTGCCAACACCCCACTGAAGCTCGTTAGTTGATCCCCATGGCCATTGAAAGACCGACTTCTTCAGCTGTTCTTCTGGTTTAGTAACATCTGCAGGAAACATAATTTCAGTGTTCGTGCTATCAAGAACCTGAACCCCAGAAATAGTATAGGTTTTGACATTAGTAGCGAGAATCCCTGGGAACCAGTTACCTGCATCTGAACCACTTTGAATGATCTGCCAATTATCTGCGTCATATGGACTGACAACTGTTGAACCTTCAGAGCTGGCAGCCTTTGCTGCATTGACGGTAGCAGTTAATTTTGCAGCCGTTGTGCAACGGTCTACACAATACAATGTGCTTGGAAAATTAGCTGGCGTCAGTGTGGTCACTGTTTCTACAGGTATTCCATTTGTTGACGTACCATCTGTAGGATTTTCAAGAGATTTTTTACCTACCTCATAACCTTTTTGCTCATCTCGCGACCAAAGCCAAAGTCTCCTGTTTTCAGTCCAGGTATCACTTCCACCACCATAAGTCCTTGCCATAGTGGACACCCACTGCGCATTAGTAAAAGTAATTGGGGTACCCAAAGTTGTTTCGTTGTAACCAGAATCAAAGGTTATTTTCTTATCAAAGCTCCAAGTTTGATTATCTTTATTGTACGAACCGGCATATTCAGCACTAGAACCTGTAAACCCTAATGTTTCGTATTTTGAATTCCAATTCGTGTCCCACTTATCAACCCACATCACAACGTTGGCCTTATGTAAAGACTCTAACGCAACATAACTTTTCTCAACCTTCTCAATCCTCGCATTGGCACGCTTGATTTGATAGGTCGGGGGAGTCCCAGTTTCTCCGGCAAACTGTTCCTTAGTAAATGTCGTAGGACTACTATCACCAATAAACTTAACTTCGTTTGAGTATCGCTCATCGAAATGCACACCCCAGTAGTCAGCCCATGCATGAATAGTCTGCTGAGCACCATCCACTGTCACTGAAGCCTTCATCGGAAAACCGCCCTGACCTACTTCGAATCTGGATCCATCCTGTTTATAAACACCATATCGCCAGACATTTCTCTTGGCATCCGCTATTGCTGTTGAATAACAAACCTCATCAGTTGTCAGACCATCACTACCTGTCGGCGTGTAATCAATAAGCGCTGGCAGACCATCGGAATCGGGATTTTCGTAATCAACTCGTTTAGCGGTAAGGAGCGTTGAACAGTAAACTTTTGCCGAATTGCTAATAGCAAATTTACTGACTAATTGTAATTGAGCGTAGTCACCACCATAAGGAACCTCTGTTTCCTGGTTATAGACGCCACTAACCCCGTCAGTTGTAAAGGTAGCTGTGAGGGCCTCGGGTGGACCCATCATGGTCTCCTCACGAAACTTTACCGTATTGCCATCGGCCTCCAGGTACATACCACCCATCTTGGTACCAGCAGGTATAGCATCCATACCAGGTCCAGGCGTAAAATCCTTGCCAATCAAATAGGTGCCCACCATCTTAAAGACACCAAACCTTTTCGAATCAGATGGTCCCTCTGATTGTTCAGCTTTTACGAAAATATTCATCGCAGGTTCAGGCGAGTCTCCTTCTTGCTGCGCTTCCTCTTCATCCATGTTAACCCAAACTTTGGCAATCATCGGAGAGCTATTATCTGCTCTTGTCACATTTACGGTGTTGGTATCAACATCCTTGCCTTGATTGCCTTGACCGCCTGACGTCGCTTCAGAGCCCGCATTACTGGCAGATTGGGCTGAGGTTGGCGTAGCCGAAGCCTGATCCGAGGAAGAGGTATCCTCTTTTTCGCATTCATCCATATAAACAGTAGCAATATAAGCCCCTAAATTGACCATTTTGTCAGGAGCCATTGCTTTCATGTAACAAATCAGCATGTTTACAAAAGCCAGAGATTCATTTGTTTGGTTATCAACATAGAAATCTGTCTCGTCAGTTTCAAAGGCTGTCTGTGCTGAAACCACTCCAGTCGATAGCGAAAATAAAGCTATCAATCCTATAAATATTTTCATTTTCATCTCACTTAATCCTTAGCTTGTTTCAACAATATCTATTTCACTTGGAAGTGCTATACCAGATACAGGATCAGCGACAGTTGTTGAAGTAAAAGTGTCGGAAACACCGCCAATAGTAAGCACAGTATTAACAGCTGTGCCGCCACTACTAGAACTTGTATGCTTAACTTTGACAGTTTGACCATTGGTTACAGTGCCAGCAGAACTGGTAAAAGAACCACTACCTATTTGATATGTTCCACCTGTAATAGAAATAGCAGCAGCAGCATCTATACCAGCTACTGTTATTGCCGCGGAGGTTACTTCTGTGCTTTTTGCAACCCCAGTCTGGTCCGTAAATGTAAATGCAGTAGGCGTTGTATCTGATGAAGCAGTAGTTCCCCCACCGCTACTACCACCTCCGCAACCAACAGCCAACATGATACCCATGAATACCATGCCCCACTTGAACGGTCTAAGGCCGGTTAAAAATAAGCTCTTCTCCATTGATGAATCTCCTGAAAGGTTCCGCTTTTACTCTTTCTAGTTCAGTCTAGTATCTTCGAGAATACCATTCCAAAGGAAAAATTGTTTATTAAAGATGGGGTAATCACTTCAAATTAAAAATAACCAAATTAAACAACCTGAAAAGATATCTCCTAAAAACTTATAATTAACATAAAGATATTTTTATAAATTATTGTCTTATATGGTTTTAACAACAAAAGTTAACTTTAGATTTAGTTTAATTCAGACTTACTCAAAAACTAAATAACACACAAAACTTACTCGAGATATGAGTTTATGTGAATATTGGGGTGCTTTATTTATAGAGAATATTAGCTGGAAATATAAATAATTTTGCATATTCGGCGATTAATAGGGAAAACTAGAGCATAGTTAATTATTATTCGTACTAATCGAGAATTAGAAGTGATAAGAGCACATCGAATAAAGCTGATGCTTAAATTAATTCATACTCTCTCATTGATGCTTGCGAGTAACATTATTTACTCCCAAGACGCTATATCTGAAATTGAAACGATAACTAGGAATGGCCTCGTTTACCATCAGTTATCTACCAAACTTCTTTCAGGCATCCTCCTGTCTTTTCACGAAAATGGTCAACTAAAATCAGAAGAAAATTATATCAATGGAAAAAAACAGGGACTCTCAAAAAAATTTAATAAAAATGGTTATTTGTACGCGAAAGGACATTACATTGATGGTGTAAGGGAAGGTAAGCACAAATGGTTTTATGAAGGAGGTCAGGTCCAGTCAACACAAGATTATCAAGGCGGAGAAGCCCATGGTTTAAGTGAAATATTTCATCTAAATGGCACACTATTAAGTAGAGTAAATTTTATAGAGGGTAAGCGTGATGGCCTTGAAAATATATTTACCGTTACAGGAGCTCTGCAACAAAGACGCCATTACAAAAATGGAATATTAATTCACATAACAAACCCTTAAGATCTAGTTAATTCTTGAAAAAACATAATAATGATAAAAACACTCGTTATATTCTTACTGCTGATATTTTCAATTAGCGCTTCAGGCCAAACAGCATTTGGGTATGGAACCCGGCAGTGTGGAGAAATGATTGAAGATGATCTGTCAGGAGATCAACTGGATAGATTTAGTTATATCAGTTGGATACATGGGTTTTTAACAAGAATTAGCGGGGAATATGGTAGAGGGGATATTGCGGCCGAACTCTCTAATGAAGAGATGTACTCATCAGTACTGGGACTATGCAAACAACAACCAGATAGGTTAGTTGTCAGTGCCGTTGAATACTGGGTATTTGCAGAACTGCTTACCCAGTAAATTTAACTAGCTATTCAAGCTAAATCGTATCTGACAAATAATATGAGATTCCTATTTCAAACAAAAATGAAATTTAGACACACTTTTTGTTATCTATTATTTGTGCTCTTAATTGCCTGTACCGCCCCATCTTATCGGTTGCCTGCACCTACAAACGAGAACATCTCAAGTGCTATTAATGAAATAAACTCAGCGAGCCTCAGACCAACAAAAAGCGTATCTATGCCTGAAGCAAGAGCTATTATTGAGCGCGTGATGGAACAATTAAAACCAAAAGCACAATCCATGTGCAATGACCTGTCGGAAAGAAGTAGTGCATCATGCAGAAACTGGCAAGTAACGGTTGAAGAGAATAACGAATTTAACGCCTATGCTACCGGATCGGACAAGATAGTTATTTATAAAGGAATAATTGAACAAACTTTGTATATTGATGAAGTCGCTTTGGTCCTGGCACATGAACTGAGCCATCATATACTCAATCATATTAATGAAAGCAGCACTAATATTTTAGTAGGCCGATTGGTAGGTGCCGTTTTAGGTGCTGTTATTGCTGGTGATGTTGATACGGGGGCAAATGCAGGTGGCTACATTGCTAACCAAACCTATTCTGTAGCACAAGAATCAGAAGCAGACCTTATTGCAATACACATACTCTCAGCTGCCAACTTTAATTTAACTCAAGCTAGAGAAGTAATATTGCATATGGCAAAAAATAATGAAGACGCGAGAACAAGATCTTCTTTTTTTGATACTCATCCAGTTGGCCCCGAACGTCTTGCTCAATTTGATAATGCAATAAAGGAACTTCAAACAAAATCTACATCTTCTCTTTAATTTCTACACAGTCTTTTTTGATTTGAGTTTGTAGAACCGTAAATATAAAAAAAGCGAATATCCAGCATAAAATGGCTACAAGAAGAAGACCATAAGCTAAATTTCCTGTAACCCATAACGCAAGAAAAAAAATAACAACAAAAACGCCAGAAAAGAAAAAAACAATCCCTAGCATTCTCATTAATTTAGTAAAAATCAGACTCTCCATCTTTTTTTGGTTCTATAACTACTCAGACTAACAACTAATATTCGAAAAACTTCAAACTAAAACACCTTAATTCAATACTATTTATAGGATATCACTAACAAATTAAACTCATAACTATCAAACCAAGAGTGACTTATGAAAATCTTAAAGAAAAACTACAAAAATTAGCTTGTCTTCTTATTGCGATATTTATTCCCGTTATAGCCATTGCTGATCCTGTAGAAAAGGAGTATGTCATCGATGAACGTGGAGAATTACCAGCTTTTTCACGCGCCGTCTCAACACAGGGTGGGAGAACAATTTGATTAGCTGGTCAAACAGCAACTGTTGACGTTAACGGCAATAGCGGTTGTAGAGAGTGGGTGAATGAATGACAATCCTCTTCCCTCTTAATATGTACTACCTCTCAACAATAATCTTTTCTCCATTTGAATATTGTCCATGAAAGCGAAACCAATCTTCTGCTGATAAGGCATCTGGTAAGATTTTTTTAAAATCCTCTGGAGTTCCTCTCGGTCCTTTTTCTACCTCGTAATACAAAAACATGTGATGCAAATCTTTAAGAAATAAGCTACGTAAAAATTTTGGCATTACCAATTTAGCTTTTACAGGAATTCCACTGACCTTAGACAAGGCTTCAGCCACCTGTGACAAGTTTCCTTGCCAACCAATTACGTCAAGAGTATTACCAAGCCAATCACTAGGATTTTTAAAGCAAATAGACGCAGCACGACCAATGTCATAGGTTGCGCAGTATTTGCAATTTTTGTCTGTTAAAAACTTAACCACACCTTTTTTTAATGGATTCCAATTTGAGGGATCATCAAAATTCTCGAAAAATGCGCAGGGCCTAAGAATTGAATATGGAATACCAGAATCATGCAGGTATTGCTCTAAAATAGGTTTTGCTTTTAAGTGTTTAACATGCTCGTTAAAAAATTCAGCATCTGCAACACTCATAAATATATAATGATCCACACCGGCAGCCTTGGCAGCATTAATAGCATTTTGTCCCTGGCGAATCTCTTCATCAGCATTTGATTTAGCCGCACCAAAATAATCGGTCATCGCAAAGACTTTCTTAGCACCAGTCTGCTGAAGGGCTTTTTCAATATCGGACCTTACTGTGTAATTACACAACACCGGTTTGATGCCCTTATCAACCAGAGATTTTTTATTTGCCCTGGTTGTGCCATATACATCAAACCCTGATTCAATCAATGCACGGCAAACATTGCCTCCAGCCTTGCCCGTAGCATTAAGTACAAGTATCTTTTCTGTAGTCGTATTCATATGTGTATAAAAACATTAGAGTGCTATTTAGTAAAGGTTGAATTAAAGAATTTGGCTATCAGGCTAATACACACTATTCTTTTTACTTGATTAACTTTAGAGGTGACAGCAATAAAATTGGGATATAGCTAAAAGCGCCCCCTGGAAGAGCAGATGACAAAACTATCTAACTATTTCAAGACCCAATGTATATCTATGTAATACTCTTCGCAGCAATTGCATTTGAGGTGTTGGGAACAATGTTACTTCCTACATCACAAAATTTCACAAAGCCACTTCCGACTTCTATTTTGTTTGCCTCATATGGGTTATCTTTTTATTTTCTTGCTCTTGTTTCTCAAAAACTACCCCTGTCTATTGTGTATGCTTCCTGGGCAGGTATAGGAGTATTTTCAGTAGCAATATTGAGTTATATTTTTTATAAACAAGCACTGAATTGGCAAACCATTACCGGATTATTTCTAATTGTGATCGGGGTCACAATTGTTAACTTGTATAAAGCACAATACTAAATTTTGCATTAGAACTAATACTCATCTTTTAGTTTCTTTTGTAAGTTACTAAAGTAACTAACCCACCAACAGCAAACCCAACCAAGAAGAAACCCCCCTGCCACCAATTGTGTTGGGGAATCAAGATAATTTGGAATTTCACTGAATATATAAAAGATAACCATGCATCCCAAGAAAAATATTATTGTATTTTTTATGGCTTAGTCCTCTTTCTTTTCAAATATCCCGGCTGAATGCTAAATAATCTTAATCTAGAAAAACATAGCATAGCACTCAATGTATATAAGTTTATTCATAAGCTACTAGGGTCAGACAGCCCCTATTTTTTTAACACCTGATAAAAATAAAAACTTAGGTATTTCAGTCAATCTAGTGCTCAAAATTTATTAGCCTAAACTATTTTATTTCTACTTCAGTAAAAATAAGCTCGTCGTTTCCACCATTTATTACATTGTGACGTACTCCTGCTTCTCTGAAATAAGCAATGCCTTTAGTTAGTTCTACTTTAGTTTCAACGCCTTCCGGCCCTATTAGCAACAGCAGTCCATCTGTCTGAGGGATGACTATATAGTCGAATTCGTGCACGTGAAATTCAGTTTCTGCTCCAGGGGAAAACCTATATTCAGTCACTCGGACCCTAGAATTATCAATTTGAATCGTAGCTACCGCAGTATTTTTTGAACCTTGTTGATTCATGGTTAATTTTTCCAAGTTTAAACATCAGTACTTACTTAAAGTATTTAGGGGCAAGAGTAACCTAATATATAAATTTTTGTATATGTGACCAATAGTCTGTACAAATGCACCCAAGACAATGAAAGATTAAACCTATCGAATCATCCTATAACAAATGTACGAATGGGAAACTTAATATGAATACCTCAAAATTTTCTGTCCTTGTATTAATAATGCTGATTTCAATCAACATACATGCACAAGACTCTCGGACATACATTAATGGACGGACCGCTGCTGACACAGATGTTCCTCCATACAGTGGTGCTGTATTAGTAGGGAATACGCTCTATTTATCAGGAGCACTTGGTATTGATGAAAATTCAGAAATACCAGAGGACCCTGCAGATGAAGCACGTAACGCTTTAAATACAATTAAGCTCAATCTTGAAGCAATTGGCATGACAATGGATGACCTTGTATCCGTTCAAGTATTTTGTTCTGACGTATCTCATTACCAAGCATTTAATGATGTATATCGGACGTTCTTTACTCAGGAATATCCAGCGCGCGCATTTATTGGCTCTGGAACTTTATTGTTTGATGCAAGATTTGAAGTTCAAGGAATTGCAATAAAAAGATAAAGCCAAGTTCACACTAACAATAAAAACCTAAAGAAACCAAACCTGAATTAGAAATTTGGAAAATTTATGTTCAGATTATTACTAATAATGGGCATTTTACTGCTCGCTGGGTGTGATAGTAGTTCTACTACAGAAAAAAATACCGTAACGAGTGCACCAACAAGCCAAACAAACAGTGACGCAGTTAAAGTTGCAGCAGAAAATGCTGCTGCATTAGAACAAGCTATAGCCATACAAGATGCTAATAATAAAGCCCAAGAAGAAGCGCTTCAGAAATTTGGTACTGCAATATTCGGTGAGAGCAAATTTCAATAGGAATCATAATGCGAACATACTCAAAGTCTTTACTCATTTATCTATGCCTATATAGCCTAGTGTCTCAAGCTGAAGAATATGTATGGGGAGAAGAGTTTCAGGAAGGCGATATTATTTCCGCAGCAACCTTCAATCAGATTTTTAGTACCCTGCAAAAACTTAATCGATCTCCGGTTGATGCAGACCTGGTTGGAACCTGGAGTTGCTCTAGTGTTCATTCCAGCACTGATAATATGAATACAAATGGCTGGGTAACAAATAATTTTATTGATACATTATCAAATGCTCAGTTAAATATGACAGCCTCATCACAGCCAACAAGCCTTAGTCAGGCGTATTCTTTTTCTACCTCTAATCCTTCTCCGCTTATTAGATTTTCACACGCTAGTGTCTCCTCAACTGGCACTTACATACTGTATAGAAATATGTTGCTTATGAAAGGCGTTATCTCTGCTACGGGCGTCTCTAAATTTAAGATCGACATAATGAGTGATGATCGCTTCATACTGACTTCTTTAAGCGATGGCGGAAACTATCCAGATCTAATTGTGTGTGACTCTGCTACACCAGTGCCTGCTGCACCTACAGGTACTAAAGCTACAAATGCACAAACAACAGTAAATGTTAGCTGGACCGACCAAAGTACAGATGAAACAGGCTTCAAAATATATCGGCGATTATCCAATGAAACCTCAGAAACACAACTTGTTACGGCTGTTACCGCTAGTCCTTATATAGATAGCAGTTTATCGGAAGGACAAACTGCTTATTACCGTGTTTCAGCCTATAACTCCAATGGAGAATCATCTAAATCAGGAGTAGCTAGTGCAACCTTAGACAACATCAAACCAACTGTAATATCACATACACCAACAACAAATCAGCAGGTAACAACTACTAGTCGGTCCGGAAGTATTATTTTTTCTGAAAACATACAAGTAATTTGCCCGGCAGATGGAAGCACATCCTCTGGTATAGCATGTACTACTCCAGGGTCGGCCATGACAGTTACTGGGTCTAGCGGAAAGAATTATGGAATATTTTTATTCCCTGGCGACTCATCGGTATCCTTTACTGGCAACTTTGCAGGGTCAGCAGAAACATTAAATTCTAACGATACGATCACAGTTACGATACATAAAGAATGGGTTAGAGACATTAACGGGAATCAGATGAATTCTGACTACTCTTATTCATTTACAACCGGCAGTGGCTCAGGCTATTAGGACAGAACTTGCTACTGGTTCGCACCTGCGCCGCTATCTCCGACTGAAAATCCGAGCGGATAAGCGTCCTGATATACTCCACCTGAGTCTTCACCTCCGGGTCCATCTCGATTCGGTTCCCGATACCGGTACATCTTGTCCCACATTGAGATAATGTTAGGTCGAAGCCAGATATCGTAATTTCCATAGTCAGAAAAATCGTCCATCGTAACGCGCTCGAGTATCTGTTCAATTGTAGCGCCTGCGATCATCTCTTCTAGCACTCGATCTCTGAGAGCAACAACATAGTCACGGTACTGAAAAAAGCTCTCCTGATTAGTAACGCCCCAGTGCCCAGGAATGACAATCTCAACATTATCTAGCTTCCCAAGCACACCAAGTGTCTCTATAAGATTATCAATATCAGCATCCCGAAAATCAGGCAATGCCAACGATCTCTCCGCACGCGCAATATCCGGCGCCATTAAAACACCTTCTTCTGGAAAATGAGCCTGTATCAAGTTATTGGTATGCGTAGGACCGAAGTAGTACAACACAACCTTTTTACCACCGAGGTGAATTTCCATCTCCTCATCAAAGACAACATCTGGCACAGAAGTGTTGCGACCTTCCCGAATAATATGCTGTCTCGTAAGGGCATGCGATACTGTCACGGCAGTATCATCGAAGACATGAAGATCGCAGATGTGGTCCTCATGATCATGGCTCAGAATGACATATTTCACGGGAACGTCGTAGAGACGACCCAACTCCTGCTTCAACCAAGTCGGATCTCCTGCTCCTCGACAAGTTCCGTCAAAAACAATAAGACCTTCATCGGTAACAATTACGTTACTGTTTGCTGCACCGGGCCGATGGACTGTGCGAAACACACTTTCTGAAATCTGCTCGAGTCTAGGCATTTCGACATCAGGCACCTGAGCATGCAAGACCTGTGAGATCACAACAAATAAAATCAGCTGGGTGAAACTAACGAGATTCTTATTCATAGTTTTATCCATACAATAGTAGTAATGCTAAAATTTTTACAAAGATTCTAATTATCAAAGCCTAATTGAGTCTTAAACTAATCTAAGTGTACTCTTAAGAGCTATAAATAAAAGCTTGAACAGATAAAACTATACTAAGCAGACTTGGGAAGATTTTTGATTTATCTATTCTTCTAGATTTATCTATTCGTTTAACTAATGTCTAATATGGGGAAGAAATCTGGTGAAAATTATTTTTTTACGCATTGCTCTGCGCTTTGCCTTTTTAATACCTTGTGCTTTTCTTGTAAGGTTTGCTTTGAATGCTTTAGGATACGATCATCTTTCATCAAACTGGGTGATTGGTATTTCGATTGCTTTAATGCTGACGATTGGTGATTACATTACCAAGTCTGCTTTTCCAAAGCTTTATGCAAAGCTTTATACAACAAGCAAATAGTAGAAGAGGTATGAGAAAACCAAGTCAACTTCCCCCCATACATTATTTAATTATCAAACAGCTTGTAGTTGGTGCTTTATCAATATTGTTGCTGGGTTGTGCTTCGCAAGTTGTAAGCAGTTCTAGAGGTTCAGTTATTATCCAGGATAATCCCCTATCAAGAGGCAAATCCGACGATCTTGCTGTGGCTGAATGCCGGAAATACGGTAGAAGTGCAGTTTTAACAAGCAGACCCGACAACACGATGCGTTCTTATTATCAATGTGTTGACTAAATCTTTGTTTATAAGGACAGCTCAAGAGCTTCTTTCACGGCTGAATGAGTTACTTTTCCAGCAGACATATTTAAACCATTTTTTAAACCAGGATTTTTCTCAAGCGCAGCAATAATTCCCTCGTTGGCCATAGTTTTAACATAAGGAAGTGTCGCTTTATTTAATGCCAATGAAGCTGTTAATGGTACAGCGCCAGGCATATTCGTAACGCAATAATGAACAACATCATTAACTAAAAAAGTAGGATTATCATGAGTAGTTGGTTTACTAGTTTCAAAGCATCCACCTTGATCAATGGAGATATCTACCATGACTGTTCCTGGCGATATCTCTTCAATCATATTTTGGGTGATAACTTGTGGTGCTTCTTTACCAATGACATAAACTGCTCCAACAATTAAATCTGAGCCCTTAATCGATTGACGAATTGAATCAGGGGAGGACTTTATATATTTAATATTATTTGTACCAAACATGTCCATTAAGGCACTGAGACGATCTTCTGAAAGATCAATAACATTTACAAAGGCTTTATTAGCTATTGCTTTTGATATTGCTTGTGTACCAGCGACCCCCCCTCCAATTACAGTTACTACTCTAGAATCAAGATTGTCAAATGATCCAAGCAAAACACCCTTTCCATTATTATGTTTAAGTAGATTATACGAACCGACTACTATACTAATCTGACCTGCAATAGAGCTCATAGGAGCTAAAAGTGGTAGCTCACCTTTTGCATTAGTTACAGTTTCATAAGCAATGCCTGTAACTCCTGTATTAATAATTTTTTTTGCAATTTCAGAGTTTCCGGCCAGATGCAGATATGAAAATAAGGTTAAATCATCTCTTAGAAAAGCAAATTCTTCTTTAATGGGTTCTTTGACTATTACAATGAGTTCTGAATTTTTATAAACCTCTTCAGCGCTACTAAGAATCTCAGCACCATTTTCAAGATAGTCTGAATCCTGAAAGCCAATATTTTTACCAGTATCTGCCTGAACAAAAACATTATGGCCATCATTGGTTAACTCTTTAACAGATTCTGGAGTAAGACCAACTCGGTATTCATTGTTTTTAATTTCTTTTGGTAAACCTATGATCATAAATTTTATTTAAGACACTCTATCACTTTACGATTCTATTCCAAATATACGCTAATTCTGAATTACTGATAAATAAGGATATTTTATTTTTGAATGCGCCCCGAAGAGGATTCAGATCAGTTCCATTTTAGTCTTAATTTAAGTTACTTAACTCTCTATAGTATAAGACTTTTTTAAAGTTAAGGGTGTGTAAGAGCTTTGATCTTGTGTGTATACGGTTGTGTATACGTTCTTAGCCCCTGGACAGGTGACCAGACCCCTACTCTCTTATATAAACACCTACCCAGACATTTCAGCCTGAATTGAGACTGGAACCAATCTTAGGTGTACTTTTAAGAACTATAAAATAGACTTCTAAACATCTCTGTCTATTTCTTGTGAGTGTCCACTCCTAATTATAAAAATCAAAGGAAATGAGACCGTTAAAAGGGGTGCTTTCTTGAATTTAAAACAATAAACCACAATTATATCAAACACTTTATATTTTTATTAGAGTAATTTTTTTAGGGTTATTTTTTTTTTAAATTCTACAAAATTACATATTATTTAGTAGTACACTTTAGGTATATGAAAAATTATATTTGTCTTGTCCTACTAATTATTATTACTGGATGTGCGACGACAGAAACTACCGATCCAGGCCCTCACCCTGTCGTGACAATAGATCAATATCAAGCTAGAAATTGTACTTATCTATATTCGACACAATTAGAAGAAGATGCATATACCGCAACTAACGCAATAGCATATGCAATTAATGAATTAAAAAATCAAGCCCTTCTAACTGATGGAAATGCTATACGAGTTACGGATGTTCATAATTCAACAGAATGGAATTATAGAAATGAGTATTCTTATAGCTCTTATGGATATGAACAAGATGTTGCTGTAGTTTCTGTAGAGGTATACAAATGCCCAGTAAGATTTAATAGTGATATAAAAAAAGAACAGAAAACCGAGTCTTAAAACTACAAATAAGAGCTTAAAAAAAATTAAGCCAGTAATAGCAGTAAACTTGGGGGAGTGTTGCTATGAAAGAAAATCAAACGGCTGTTCTCAATAAACGTTCAATTAAGTTCGTCACTATTAGTCTTTATCTGTTCATAACTGCATGTGGTGGTGGAGGTGGAGGTGGAGGTGGCTCCACTAGTTCTACATCTGCAGTGACTAACCAGGCTTTCGGTGGAGCGTGGAAAGGTACTGATCCTTATGGAATTACATGGTACGCGCTTTCTACTGATAATGGAAAATTCCGTTTTATAAGTCTTAACACACGTGAGCAAGGACATGGTACTGGTTCTGTTAGTGGAAATACTGCGACAATAAATTACACATTAATTCCTCCAGTTGGGTACACGTTGACTGCACAGTTAGGCGGAGGCGCATCCAGCGCTTGTAATGGGTCAGGAACTATTCAGCAACGTCAAACGTTTGCCGCCACTATGAATTGCACTGATACTGGAACCAACGCAACTTGGGCTAGCTCCGTATCATTAGCCTATCTTTCCTTATATGACCGCGACTCTAGTTTGTCTACTATCGCGGGAAACTACTTGGACGGTGCGTATACGCTAAACATTAATAGTGATGGTACGATTTTTGAACAAATCCCTTCAACAGGCTGTGTAGTCAATGGTCAGGTAAGTATCATAGATACAGCCTTCAACGCCTATGATGTAACTGTTACATATTCTAATTGTGTCTCGGGTTGGTGGATATATATTAACGGCCAAACATTTACAGGGCTTGCAACACTCGACAACACAGTTCAACCAGAAGTTCTTATCGGAGGTCTTAATGGCACGTCGACGAACGGATACCATTTTTCGGTTACCTTTGAATTTCCACGGCTTTGAAAACTCTTTAATGGTTAACAGTAAGCAGACATTTTCTATTGAATAGGTGTTCCTGGGTTAGACAGAACTTCCCTAATTGCATTATCAAATTGAGCTAGACGTTCAGGACCAACCGGATGAGTATCGAAGAAAGAAGATCGAGTTCTTGATACTTCATTTTCTGCTGCCAAATGTAAGATTACTTCTCTCGCTTTTTTTAAGTCAAAGTTAGCATCGAATAAAATGTAAGCTGCAATAAGATCTGCTTCAGATTCCTGTGCTACAGAATAAGTTTGGTTGGCAATGTATCCCCCAGCATTGGCTCCCGTCTCTACGGTATCACCAATGACATCTGTTACTTGATTGCAGTCTTCAAATTGAGGATTACAACTCACATCTCCGAGAGCATATGCTGCTATAGCAGCCCCTAACATAGCCCCGACTAGTTTCCCTACTAAAGTATTAGTTCCACTTTCATTGATATGGTTAAGAATGTGGTGACTAAGCTCATGCGCTAGAACTAGAGCCACCTCATCT
>PBDA01000015.1 GCA_002718345.1 Rhodospirillaceae bacterium | reverse complement strand
TGCCGCCCATGCCGCCCATGCCGCCCATGCCGCCCATGCCGCCCATGCCGCCCATGCCTGGTTGCGCTCTTGCATGGTCAGATTGACCACTATATAGAAATGTTGAAGCACAAATTACAAAGACAAAGACCGGTAGCCATAATCTAGTTTTGGCATACACGTTTTTCATAAATTTCCCCTATTATTTATATATAGGATGCTCAACTAATAGGTAGGGTCGCAAGGGGTGTTTTTTTAATTACAAAATAATCAGTACAAACTGACAGCATTCTTTAATTATGCGCTTTTGAGTTTCGCAGTTGATGTACTTAGCTCAAACACATTAAATCAAATTATCTATTGGGATCAGCGTGAATTGGATCTATCCAGAATGTTTCGCCTGGGTCTTCTATTGCAGGGATTTCTAAATTGATAACAACAGGCTCTTGATCGCTACGCACGACAATGCATTCGAGCTTTTTTTCAGCACATGCATTTATTTCTTGATGAGGAACAAATGGCGGAACATAGATAAAATCACCTGGACCTGCTTCGCAAATGTACTCTAAATTTTCCCCCCAGCGCATTCTTGCTCGACCATTAACTACATAAATGATGCTTTCTAATTCCCCATGATGATGAGCTCCAGTTTTTGCGTTCGCATCAATAATTACAGTCCCTGCCCAGAGCTTGTTTGCGCCTGCTGTTGCCCGATTTATAGCAGAAGCACGACTCATCCCTGGTGACTGTGGCGTGTTGCCGTCTAAGTTTTCCCCGCTTATCACTTTGACTCCATCATTAAGCCATTTGCCTGATTTGCTAGACATAGTGATTTCCTGGATATTATTTAAAAAATGACTTAGGTAGATCGAAGGTGCAACGATAACGCGCAAATACATACTTACAAATACTTATTCAGTATTTATATATTCCTCAAAGTGCTGGAAATAATTGTTACCACCCTATACTACGACCGCCATCAACTTTAAGAATGTGCCCAGTTATGTAGGAAGCGTCCCGCATCAAAAATAAAATAGCTGTTGCTATATCCTCTGGTGTTCCAGCTTTCTTTAATGGTATTTGCTGAATGATGTTTTTCTGAATTTGTTTTGGCATTCCAGATTCTGGCCACAGAATTGCGCCGGGTGATATCCCATTAACTCTTATCTCGGGACCTAGATCTTTTGCTAGTGATCGGGTGAGCATTTCAAGACCAGCTTTAGCTGCTCCGTAAACTGGATGGTTCTTCAATGGGCGTTGTGAGTGTACATCAACAATGTTGATAATAGTGCCAGACGTTTTTTGAAGAGAGGGTAGTAGCGCCTGGCATAGAAACAAGGGTGCCTTAAGGTTACTACCAATGAGATCGTTCCAATGGTCTTCTGTAACTTCACCGAGGGGGGTTGGATAAAAGCTTGAAGCATTATTTACCAAGGCATAGAGCCCTTTTGTATGGTCTATAACTTCTTGTGCCATACGATTTAGGTCAGCAGTTTCCCTTAAGTCACCCTGCACAGTTATTGCCGAATGAGGCCTCTCAGTGTTCAGTTCTGTAGCTAATACTTTGGCGTCATCAGAACTAGCAAAATAGTGTATTGCAATATTAGCCCCCTCAGCATGTAGCTTTGTAGCAATAGTTGCGCCTATTCTTTTTGCTGCGCCTGTAATAAGCACCCACTTATTCTCTAAACTTCCTCGACTATGATGATCAATCACGCTAACTCCAAGCAACAACTAAAAACTAAAGGTTACACTACACGGATCTTAAAGAGAGCAGCAATAGTGACTATTGATTTACCAACACCTGACCAATATGGGCAAGATATTTCTCGTGATCTAAGGACGCGCATAAACAAAAAACTGTCTATAAATGAAAATTGGATGTCTTTTGATCAATATATGAATTGCGTTCTTTATGACACTGAGTTTGGCTACTACCATAATGGTAGTCCAAAATTTGGATCGGCTGGAGATTTTGTTACAGCGCCCGAGCTATCAGGGCTTTTTGGTCGAGCACTGGCAGAGCCAATAATTAATATCATTGAGCAAATGCGGGATCCAGTCATTCTTGAGGTAGGTGCTGGAACAGGACAACTTGCCGTAGATTTGATTGGCACATTAAGCGCACACTCTGTATATCCTCGCTATTACATTCTTGAAACTAGCGCTGAACTTAGAGAGCGACAGAGTTCTCTAATTGCCAGTGCAAACATGAAGGTAGAATGGCTTGATAGTTTGCCAACCAAGCCTATTCAAGGAGTAGTTCTTGCAAATGAAGTTTTGGATGCAATGCCCGCCCTATGTTTCACCAAACAGGACGGTAAAATGCATCCCCTTGGTGTACAAGCTGAAAAAGGAAATTTTGTTTGGTCCCCCGGCAAAGAGGATTATGAATTATCAAAAATCGTAAAAGCTATTGAAAAACGTCTAGGGTATGTTCTGCCAGATGGGTTTCGGTCAGAAGTTTGTCCTGCTCGTGACGCTTGGATCACTACGATGGCAGGCATTATAGAAAAAGGGGCAATCTTAACTATTGACTATGGGCTGACGGAGCGGGAGTACTACCATGAACAGAGGAATAGCGGAACTTTATCCTGTTACTTCAAGCACCGAATGCACCGAGACCCTTTCAAATGGCCGGGGTTGCAAGACATCAGTGTCTGGGTTGATTTTAGCGCCTGTGCTCGTGCTGCTGAAAAAATTGGATTATCAGTAGCAGGGTATACAACTCAGGGCCAGTTTCTAGCTAATAGTGCTGCGATACAACAGTTGGGGATTGCTGATACCGAAGATGAAATGCGGGTTGTACAGTCTCTGAAAACTCTTTTATTACCAGGTGAAATGGGAGAGCGTTTCAAGCTTTTACTTTTGAGTCGTAACTTGCTACAAAACTCCTTGCCAGGGCGTGATTTTAGAGACCGACTCTAATTTTTTGCGTTAATTGAATTTTTATTCTGCTATGTTTTGGGTATTTATTACTTCATCTCGAATTGCTTCGATACGTTTATTCTTTAATTTTTCACCCAATAGAGGACCTTCATTTATCTCGTCTAAGTCTTTTGTGTGGACCTTAACAACGGCAGTTAGTGCTTTTCGGAGTAAATCGCCTTGGGGATATTGAGTGCTCTCGAACCCAGAACGACCACGTGCATCAGCTTCGCAAGCAAGAATGAAATCTTCAAAACCTTTTGGGCGCCTTATTCCGTCTAGGTCTTCAATAAGTTTATAAATGGTTTTTGCTTTAAGTTTATGGACTCTATGAGCTAGGCCATGGTGCAATGCAACACTAGTTGCTAACTTACGGTAGCGTCTTGGTATTGGGAAACGCTTACAGAAGGATTTGAGTATTTCAATAGATCTTTGTTCATGCCCATGATGGCTTGGCCAAATTTTCTTTGGCGTAGTTGCTTTTCCTAGATCGTGTGTAAGTACAGCAAATCTCACTGAGGCGCTCTTTGTAATACGCCCTGCAATATCCAGAGCCATGAGTGTATGAATGCCCGTGTCTATTTCTGGGTGCCACTTCTTCGGCTGTGGTACTCCGAATAAGGAATTTATTTCAGGAAATAAAACTCCAAGTGCGCCACAATTTCGTAATACTTCAAAGTAGATTTCCGGCGATGGCCCAGACAGAGCTTTTTCAGTTTCTAGCCAAACTCGATCTGTGTTTAATGAATCTATTTCTCCTGTAGAGACAATTTTAGCCATCAACTCCTTAGTTTCCTGTGCAACTTTAAATCCATTATTTTTGTAACGTGCAGCGAAGCGTGCAACGCGGAGAACACGAAGGGGGTCTTCCGCAAAAGCTGGTGAAATATGACGAAGCCAACGATTTTCTAGATCAGTTTGTCCACCGTATGGATCAATGATATTGCCTTGTGAGTCCCGAGCCATGGAGTTGATTGTTAAGTCTCGGCGACCCAAATCTTCTTCCAGTGTCACTTTTGAAGAAGTGTTAAAGCTAAACCCGTGATATCCGGGGCCAACCTTTTTTTCAGTTCGAGCTAGGGCATACTCTTCTCTTGTTTTGGGGTGCAGAAAAACCGGGAAATCTTTACCGACAGGCTTAAAGCCTTGAGATATTAAGTCTTCGGCAGTAGCTCCAACCACTACCCAATCCCGCTCTCGCACCTCCTGCTTGAGCAGCTCATCTCTAATGGCACCACCGACTTCAAATATTTCCATGGAATAATGATACCGCAGCCTATACCCATGGTATGTTTTAATTGTGAAAACAAATCGTATTCAGTTTTTTTTGGTTTTTATTAGTCCGCTGATTTCGGGGTGTTCATTTCCCTATTATTGGCAAGCTGTTGATGGCCATCTAGAGCTTATGCGAAATCAAGTATCAGTAGAGAAAATTATTGATAATGCAAAGACGAGTAAAGTCACTAGAGATGCAATAAAACAAATTATTGAAGCTAAAATATTTGCCTCGGAGAGGCTCTCCCTGAAAGATAATGGAAGTTATCGTACCTATGTCGATCTTGAACGAACTTTTGTTGTTTGGAATGTAGTAGCAGCAGAAGAATTCTCAGTAGACCCTGAAACTTGGTGTTTTTTGTTTGTTGGGTGTGTAAGTTATAGAGGTTATTTTAACGAATCATCAGCTATTCGCTTCTCTAAAAGTCTCAGTGAGGGGGGCATGGATACAACTGTGGTGGGTGCAATTGCTTATTCTACCCTTGGTATGTTTGATGACCCAATACTCAACACCATGGTTGATTTTGGCGAACAACGTGGAGTTTCAATAGTTTTTCATGAGTTAGCGCACCAGAAATTTTATATAAAAGGTGATAGTGAGCTTAATGAGGCATTTGCAACCGCAATAGAGGAGTATGGAACAGCACTATGGTTGGCAAGTGTTGGAGATGATGAAGAAATAACACGTTACAGTGAGCAAATTAAAAGGAGCACGGATTTTAGCAAATTAGTCCTTTCTCAAAGGGCACGACTGAGCGAGATTTATTCACGTAATATATCTGACGAGGAGAGACGAAAGTCTAAGGAAGCTGCTTTTGATTTGATGAGACAAGAGTATGAGGAGCTTAAGCAAACTTGGGAAGGAGTTACTGATTATGATAACTGGTTTGATCGTGATCTAAATAATGCGCATCTAGCAACTGTTGCAACTTATAGGCAATGGTTGCCTGGGTTAAAATGGGTTCTTGATACTCAAGGACTTGAATCTTTTTACAATGAGATAGAAGCGCTAGCCTCACTGAGCTTCGAAGGCAGAAGAAGCAAAATGCACATATGGACAGAGAACGCGACTAAGTAGTTTTTTATCCTACTCGAATTACTTGTCAATGGTGCTATTAAATTAACAAAAGTTAAAAGCATTTTTAACGCATGAGTATGAGTACGCCTCGATTATCTCTTGATACCTGTAATATTATCGAACGAGCGTCCTCTATTATGTCGCTAGCAGCGCTTACGGTTTCTACTCTTTGCCGATTAATATGCGTGATGATATCTCCTGTTCTTAGCCCTCTAAGAAAAGCAGAGCTGCCCTGCTCAACTTGGACTGCCAATATTCCAGTTACTCCATTAAAGTTTGTCCGTGTTTGGCCATTAGTTTCAAAGACAGCCCCTTCGAAAACTGGATCAACTTGAGAAAGGCGTTCTGATTCCGTTTGAACCGCAGCAGCTTGAAGTTCTCCCAAAGTAGCTGATGCTGTGTTTACATTTCCTTCACGAACATAACTAACTATTACCGCATCTCCAGGTCTCATAAGCCCAATCGCGTTACGTAAAGAACTTGGATCTTCTATTGATTGGCCATCAACTCCTATGATTACATCTCCTATTGCGAGTCCAGCTGCTTCTGCTGCTGAGCCAGAACCAACAGCTGTCACTAAAGCGCCGGATGTATCTTCTAAATCATAGCTTTCAGCTATATCAGGGGTCACTGTTGCGATACTGACTCCTAACAGACCACGCCGAACAGCACCATATGCAACGAGCTGATCCATTACGCTTCGAGCCATATTAACTGGGATTGCAAAACCTATCCCAATGTTCCCGCCAGTTCTTGAAAATATTGCAGAGTTGACACCGACCAGTTCACCTTTCAAATTCACTAACGCTCCACCTGAATTTCCTGGGTTTATAGAGGCATCTGTTTGTATAAAGTCTTCGTAACCTTCCGGATTTATTCCGGTTCGACCAAGGCCGCTTACAATGCCTGATGTTACTGTATGGCGGAGTCTAAATGGGTTGCCTATTGCAACCACAAAGTCGCCTACGCGGAGTCCATCAGAATTTCCCAGCGGCATTTCTAGAAGATCATCTGGCTCTACTTTAAGAACAGCTATATCAGAGCCAGAATCTGAACCAACTACGGTCGCATCTAACGTGCGTTCATCAATCAAAGCAACCGTAATTTCATCCGCATTTTCAATAACGTGATGATTAGTCAGAATATATCCATTTTCGGCATCTACAATAACTCCAGAACCTGCACTTTGTACTTCACGTCTTGTATCTGGTGGAAGAAAACGGCGGAAGAATGGGTCTTGTGATAATTGATTATTTACTTCCACACTTCCTTGAACAGAGATGTTGACTACAGCTGGAGCAACTTGATCTATTATAGGGGCTAGACTGGGCATCTCTTGATCCCCCACTTGTTGTGGAAGCATTTGTGCTTGTGACTTTAGGGAACTAAGCGCAACAAAAACAATTAACCCAAAGTTAAACATTAACTGTTTAAGATAAGATTTATTAAAAGACCTGAGAGCGTTCACTTGTTAAATTCCCCTATCGGTTATTTTTAAACTAGTCAATCTTCTGGGATGCATCAGCCAAGATTATGGTCGCAAAAAAAAGAGTTCTGAATTTGAATAGGCATACGAGTAAATATGGTTCTAGTAGTATTTATTAACTGCCCTCTAAGTTTACTACTATAAAATTAAATTAGCTGACTTTAATCTTGATTCGTTTTGGCACGATGTTTTTTTTAGATATAGTAATTTTCAGGACACCATTTTTGTAGATGGAAGTGACACTATTGGGTCCGCTGTTTCTGGAAGGCTAAAATTTCGTTCAAACTTTCCGCTGCCCCTCTCTGTTCTTTGTATTTCTCCTTGATAACCTAATCATCGATTTAGAAGCCTTTAATTAATTATGGAATGGGGTTTGACTATGAAATTTCAAGCTTCTGAATCAGTATTTTATGTGGCACATATACAAGAGGTTCTGTGGATATCATGTTAATTGTCAGGGGGTTACCTGAATATATCCAAACACAATATGTTGTGATTGTCTTATTAGAAAAAATTTTTTTCAGATAAAAAAAAATATTTCAATGAAATTTTACAAAAAAACTGTAAATGTTTGTTATTTATAAAAAAACACTACATTATAAATTTATACTGGAAGCTTGACACAGCGACCATAGAAGCCTAATCTACGGATCGTTGGGTACAACATCTTGTGCCAAAGGATTTCGCAGAAAATTAATAGGGCTGGATTTACACTGGCCCAACGGGAGCTTTTGCTCAAGATAAATTAGGGAGGAGGATAGTGCTCTCATGAAGTCGGCGATTGAGTTGAATGCGGCTAAAGTCAACGATATTCCATTACAGGAAGCGTCACTGAGTATCTGGAGTACAAAATATAGGCTACAAAGCAAAACTGGTGACCCTATTGATGAAAATATACAGGGAACATACCAGCGAATAGCTACGGCGCTAGCTGATGTTGAGGATGAGGCCCGACGGGATTATTGGTATGAACGTTTTGTGTGGGCACTACAGAGGGGAGCAATTCCTGCGGGCCGTATTATGTCTAATGCGGGTGCCGGAACACATAAGCCAGCTACTTCGACTATAAATTGCACTGTTTCAGGCACCATCCAAGACTCTATGCATGAAATTTTAGACAAGGTCCATGAGGCTGGGCTGACACTAAAAGCTGGCTGCGGTATAGGATATGAATTTTCAACCCTGAGGCCTCGAGGCGCTTACGTTTCAGGTGCTGGTGCACACACATCGGGTCCACTTTCTTTTATGGATATCTACGACAAAATGTGTTTCACGGTATCCTCGGCGGGAGGACGCAGGGGCGCCCAGATGGGAACATTTGATGTTGGTCATGCCGATACTATGGAGTTTATTCGTGCTAAACGTGAGGATGGTCGTCTTCGGCAATTCAACCTATCTTTGTTAATCACTGATGAGTTTATGCAAGCAGTCAAGGACGATCAGCCATGGCCCTTGGTTTTTCCTGTTACTGAGAAAGAAGCAAATGAGGATGGGCTTGATTTAAATGATCCTGCCAAGGTGGTCTGGAGAGACTGGGCAGTAAAGGATGATTACGTTCATAACGCAGAAGGACTAGTCGCTTGTAGAATCTATAAGACGGTTCCAGCTAGGAGAATGTGGGACGTTATTATGTCTTCTACATATGATTTCGCTGAGCCAGGTTTCGTACTGATTGATAGGGTTAATGAGTTTAATAATAACTGGTGGTGTGAAAATATAAGAGCAACTAACCCGTGCGGTGAGCAACCACTACCCCCTTATGGCGCATGTTTACTAGGTTCTGTAAATCTCACAAAGTTCGTTATTGATCCATTTACTGAAGACGCACGTTTCGATTGGGACGAGTATCGAGAAGTTGTTCGGGTATTTACGCGAATGCTGGATAATGTCGTTGATATTAATGGACTGCCATTGGGTACCCAGCGTGATGAGATACAACATAAACGCCGTCATGGTATGGGATTTTTGGGATTAGGATCCACTCTCACTTTACTTGGAGTCCGTTACGGGTCTCCAGAATCAGTCGAATTCACTGAAGATATTGCAAGGGAGTTAGCCGTGGCAGGCTGGGAAATGGGACTCGAATTGAGCCGAGAAAAGGGTCCGGCGCCTATTCTTGCAGAAGAGTTTGAAGTCACTGAGGAGATGCTTCGCAAACGTCCTGCAATGAAAAAGGATGGGTGGAGCTTAGGAGATACTATCCCAGGGCGAATCCTGCATGCTCGTTACAGCCGTTACATGAACAAAATAGCAGAGGTTGCGCCGGAGCTTGTGACGCAACTGGAGCAAGAGGGTTGTCGATTTACCCACCATAGCTCAATAGCACCTACTGGCACTATTTCGCTTTCACTGGCAAATAATGCGAGTAATGGTATAGAGCCATCTTTTGCACATCATTATTTTCGAAACATCATTGTTGAGGGCAAAAAGACTAAAGAGAAGGTGGATGTTTACTCTTTTGAGTTGCTAGCCTATAGGGAAATGATTAATCCAAATGCGACCCCAGACTCATCCGACCCATCAGAAAAAATGCCTGAATATTTTGTGAGTTCTGAAGACATTACGCCAACAGAGCATGTTGATATACAAGCCGCAGCCCAAAAATGGATAGATTCATCTATATCTAAGACAGCAAACGTTCCAACAGATTACCCGTATGAAGATTTCAAAAACATTTATCTTTATTCGTATGAGAAGGGTTTAAAGGGCTGTACAACATTTCGTTTTAATCCGGAGGCCTTTCAGGGGGTATTGGTCAAAGAAAAGGATCTCAAGAATACAACGTATAAATTTACATTAGAGGATGGGACCGTGGTAGAGGCCACGGGAGACCAGGAAATTTCCTATGATGGCGAGATCCATTCAGCAGCGAATCTTTTCGATGCCCTGAAAGAGGGGTATTACGGAAAGCTTTAGCTAAGTAGTTTCAGTTTCTTCTAAGGAAGTCCTTCATCTGTACAGGTCAAAAGGACTTTTGGAAATATAGACAACAGGAAAATCAAGATGTCGCGAATTGAGGTTGAAGGCAAGATTGTCGGTTACAGCGTCGATAAAGGCGAAGCATCTAATGAAAAAGGTGCTGATTATCCGCCTGAAGAAGCCACTGTCATTCGGATGCATGAGAAGCTTGAGCGTCCAGAAATGTTGGTAGGGTCAACCTATAAGGTTAAAACCCCAGTTTCCGAACACGCCATGTATGTGACTATCAACGATATTATTCTTAATGAAGGGACAGAACACGAAAAAAGAAGGCCATTTGAGATTTTTATTAACTCAAAAAATCTAGATCACTACCAGTGGATAGTGGCCCTTACTCGAATTATGTCAGCCGTCTTTCGAAAGGGTGGAGATGTAACGTTTCTGGTGGATGAGTTAAAGGCTGTATTTGACCCAAGAGGCGGGTATTGGCAGCCTGGTGGTAAGTTTATGCCGTCAATTATTGCTGAGCTTGGACATATCGTAGAGCGACATTTGACTGACATTGGCCTTTTGATTCCGACAGAGCCGAGTGAAGAGCATAAAAAAATGATCGAAGAAAAACGTGCTGATTTCGAAGCACGCGGTGGACAACGTGATGCATTTGCAAAAGATAAATTTCCCGAAGGCGCGCAACTTTGCGGCAAGTGCAACACAGCTGCAAGTGTGATGATGGATGGCTGTTTGACATGTTTGAATTGCGGGTACTCTAAGTGTGGTTGATACTGATACGCTGAAGGTGTTGGCATAGAACCCTTATTTTCTATAAAACCGTTTTGGTCCGCCTGTTGGTTAATGTATTTTGATTGAAGGCGGACTTTTTTCCAATCAATGCTAGAACAAACTTAGCGAAAAACATGGAATAATGGTGTTTCATGTTTTGAGAACCAGTAGGTCTGTGACACTTAATATTCCCGATTTTTCTGATTTACGTGTTTTAGTCGCCGGCGATGCTATGCTTGATGAGTATCGTTTTGGCGATACCGGACGTATTTCTCCTGAAGCGCCAGTTCCCGTAGTTAAGACCCAGGGTACAGAGCAGCGACCGGGCGGGGCTGCAAATGTAGCTTGCAATGTTGCAGCGTTGGGAGCACATGCTCATTTGGCTGCTGTCATTGGTGCAGATGATCGTGGCCAAGTGTTATCTGAACAACTTGCCGATGCTGACGTTGAGTGTCACTTTATTAAATCTTCTAATGCACCAACTATTCATAAGCTGCGCGTTTTATCTAGGAATCAGCAACTCATACGTTTGGACTCAGAGGATAGTTTCCTAGACCAAGGAGGTGTCTTTGCTGACCTTGCGTGCAACTTACTAACGGACACTGATGTTGTCGTACTTTCTGATTATGGAAAAGGATCTCTTGGTCAGGTTGAAAATATTATTGAAGCCTGTATTGATAAAAAAATCCCTGTATTAGTTGATCCTAAAGGGACTGATTTTAAACGCTATAAAAACGCTACAGTTCTGACGCCAAATCAAACTGAATTTGAGGCCGTGGTAGGCCATTGGGGTAGCGAAGACGAGTTCATTGCAAAAGGAGAGGCTCTGAGAGAACAATTAAATTTGGAAGCCCTGCTCGTAACCAGAGGAGAAAAAGGAATGACATTGTTCTCTATAGGAGAGCAAGCTATATCCAAGCCAGCAGAGGCTCGGGAGGTTTTTGATGTTACCGGTGCTGGGGATACATTTATTGCCCTGATGGCTGTTGGATTGGGTCGAGGGCGAGACTTTGAAACAGCAGCGGTGTTAGCTAATTTTGGAGCTGGCTTAGTAGTGCGAAAAATTGGTGTTTCTAGCGTAACAGCATCTGAGTTGCGCCTAGCATTGCATAGCAAGGGAACCGGAGGACGAGGCGTTGTTGAAGCAAATGAGTTAGAGGCGCTAATTAGCGAAGCTAGAATGCGAGGCGAACGCATTGTTATGACAAATGGATGCTTCGATATCTTGCATGCAGGACATGTTGCTTACCTAGAGGAGGCTAAGGCGTTTGGCGACAGACTAGTTGTAGCAATCAATGATGATCAATCAGTGAAAACATTGAAAGGAGAATCGCGTCCGATCAACAACCTTCAAGATAGGATGGCCGTGCTTTCCGGATTGGCGGCCGTAGACTGGGTAGTTCCATTTTCTGAAAAGACACCACTAAAAATTATTTCTAAATGCCTGCCAGATGTATTGGTTAAAGGTGGAGACTATGAGGTAGCTGAGATAGTTGGTGGTAAGGCTGTGATTGAAAATGGTGGTGAGGTACGGGTTTTAAGTCATAAGGCTGGAAGATCAACCAGCGCTGTAATTGATGCGATTCGGAAAAATTGAAAGCAATTATCTTTCAGTTAACCAGCTATTTACCTCTTCAAAATCTCTGAAACTTAAATTTCCGGCTGCCATTCTTAGCCGTAGGACATTGAGTATGTAGTCATAACGACTGCGTGCATATGCTGTTTGAGCAGCACTTAGATTATTTTGAGCGATTAGAACTTCCACGGTTGTTCTTGTTCCAACCTCAAGCCCAGCTTCAGTAGCGCGCAATGCGGTTTCGGATGAGGTAACTGCTTGTTGTAATGCTTGTACTCTTGAAATTTCTGAGATAACGCTGAGATAAGCATCACGTGTCTCTCGTTCTGTGGCTCTTGTTACTGTTTCTAACCCTTCCATCTTAGCTCTGTGTTCATACACTGATTGTTGAATTCTTGACGAGTTATATCCTCCTGTAAAAAGGGGAATATTAAAGTTGAACGAAAGAAAATAATTGTCAGCATCCGTACTTGAGGGTGTCCGTTGGGGTGGGCAATAATTATGTCCAGATTCGCCAAGTTCAGGCATGCATGTGAAATTGCCCTCTGGTCTGAGGATTAGGTTGTTAGTGCGGATCGTGTCACTGCTTGATTGGCCAAAAGAGGCAGAAAAACTAAAAGTTGGTAGCCGAACACTACGCTGAACTGATATCTCATCCATTGCTATTTCAGAAGAGATCCTGCTTGATATCAAAGAAAGGTTTCTATCAAGTGCTAACTGAACCCATTGTTCAGCATTTGCAGGGTCAGGTTGTAAAAGTGGAATTTCTTCAACTGGTCCATCCAAGTCCACAACAGACTCTCCAATTATCTCTCGAAGAAACTCTTGGGTTGTTGCAAGGTTTCGTTTAGCTGAAATTTCAGCCGCAATGGCCTGATCATAGCCAGCCTGAGCTTCCTGTACGTCTGTGATTGCTATAAGTCCGACTTCAAACCGACGCTCTGTTTGTTCAAGTTGTCGGCCAATTGCTTCTCTTGCTGCAGTCTGCGAATTCAGAGTGTCTTCTGCAGCCAGGACTAAGAAGTAAGTTGTGGCAACTCGAACAAGAAGATTCTGTTGGGCAATTTGAAATTCAATTTCTGCTTGAGCAACCTGTTTATCAGCTTGTCGTAGTTTTAATATCCTACTCCAGTCAAAGAGGGTTTGTTCTAACTGAACATTCCAAAGAGATGAGTCTCTATCAAACTTAGTGCTTCCAATGTATGGGTCAGGTTGGCCAGTTGCAAAATTAGTTGGGCTATTAGGATCTTTGGCGTATGACGTTGCTTCACCAGCGGTAAAACTTATAAAGGGAAGCATGGCGCTGCGCGCTTGAGGCTTTACTTCCAAGATAGCTAGGTAATTGGCTTCTGCTTGTCGAAGAATTGGATCGAACTGAACAGCTCGCTCATAAATGTCTAGAAGGTTTTCGGCTTGAATTGATGTAGCGTAGCAAATGAAAAAGCCAATTATTGAAATGATTTGGCCCTTCAGTTTATACATATCAATTGCCTTATTAGTTTGTTACTTACAAGATATTCCTAGTAGCGAGGTATCGTTGGGTCGATTTCAGATGCCCAAGCATCAATCCCCCCTGTAAGATTGAAAACCTTATTAAAGCCAGAGGCTAATAAAAATTCTGCTACGCGCCTGCTTCGTCCGCCACTGTGACACATAATCACTAAAGTTTCTGAATTGCTTAATTCTTCTAGTCTGTTAGGTATTTCCATCATGGGCATGTGTTTTGTGCCCTCTAAGGAAGCAAGCTCTAATTCTTTGGTTTCTCTAACATCCAGTATTGTTACCTCTTTATCAGGCCAGCGTTCACAGAATTGTGTGGGAGTTATTTCTAGAATATCGGTCATAATATTCCTAGAGAACGAAAGATACTTGCTGGTTAGCATTCGAGAGGGGCGCTACCACTGTTTCAAATAAACTTTCCTGAGTCCATTTTCCGTTATTATGCTGGGTAATTAGAATAGCCTCCATTGCGGGCGCCTTCCCAATAATTACAAACATCCGTCCTCCAGGTCGAAGCATTTGGACGAAATGCTCGTTAAATGTCGGGATAGATCCTGTTACAGCAATGGCATCGAATTGCTCATTTTGGGCCATAGAAAAAGCATCTTGCGTGAGCAAATTTACGTTTTGAATGTTCAAGCTCTTTAATTTTTTTCTTGCCTCGGCAGTGAATCCAGCAAAAATATCTATACTTAGAACAGACTGAGACAGATGAGCGAGGCAGGCTGTTAGAAATCCGCTTCCTGTGCCTATTTCCAGAACTCTATCATTGGGATTCAAAGAAAGTGATTGGAGCAAACGTCCTTCAACTTTTGGATTCATCATAGCTTGATCATGGTCTAGAGGAATTTCCATGTCAGCAAAGGCAAAATCATGGTAAGTGTTTGGAACAAATAATTCCCGACTACACTCGCGTACGGCCCTGAGGACTCGGTAATCAAAGACATCCCAAGTACGTAGTTGTTGCTCAACCATTCGGTCTCGAGCCTCTTCAATATTCATGCGTCATCTCAGCTAAAATTCATTCAAAAAAGGTTTCCAGATTAATAAGAGCACAAAGTTTTTTGTACCAGACAAGAAAAAATTTGAGAAACAATTGGCCCACAAACATCACTAAAAAGTCATGGTTAACATTACGAAGTTTAGTCAATAGTGACATAGCTTTTTCATTGAAATCATAATTTACTGAATCATTTTTTTGTCTAATTCCTATTTATTGTCCATAGAGCAATCTGCTAAAGCAGTGGTACTGATAATAAAGCCACAATGTTAATGATTTTAATCAATGGATTAATCGCAGGACCCGCAGTGTCTTTATAAGGGTCGCCTACAGTATCTCCTGTAACCGCAGCTTTATGGGCATCTGAACCCTTTCCGCCAAAGTTTCCGTCTTCAATGTATTTCTTTGCATTGTCCCAAGCACCTCCTCCAGTTGTCATAGAGATTGCGACAAATAGTCCAGTAACGATTGTTCCCATTAATAAACCGCCCAGAGCTTCAGGACCAAGTAGTTTGCCTATTAAAATTGGGACTAATACTGGTAGCAACGAGGGAATGATCATTTCCTTAATTGCGGACTTAGTTAGCAGGTCTACACAGTTGGAATAATCGGGTCGTGTGGTTCCCTCCATGATGCCTGTTATCTCCTTGAACTGTCTGCGAACCTCTTCCACAACAGAACCTGCTGCTCTTCCAACAGCTTCCATTGCCATCGCGCCAAATAGAAAAGGGACTAGTCCTCCTATAAAGAGACCAATTATCACTCTGGGGTTAGAAAGGTCGAATTCAAGCACTCCAAATCCGGCTTCTTCGAGACTATGAGTATAGTCAGAAAAAAGCACTAGAGCTGCTAGGCCTGCTGAGCCGATTGCATAGCCTTTGGTGACTGCTTTTGTGGTGTTTCCTACAGCATCCAGAGCGTCAGTCACGTTTCTAACTTCAGAAGGGAGTTCGGCCATTTCGGCTATACCTCCCGCGTTATCAGTTATTGGGCCAAAAGCATCCAAAGCAACAATCATACCTGTCATGGACAACATGCTCGTTGCGGCAATTGCTATGCCATAAAGCTCAGCAAGTTCATATGCTCCCCATATTGACGCACAGACTGCAATTACAGGCCAAGCAGTTGCTTTCATAGAAACGCCAAGACCCGCAATGATATTTGTTGCATCACCTGTAGTTGATGCGCTTGCAACTTTTTTTACAGGAGCATATTCCGTGCCAGTGTAGTATTCAGTAATTACAACCATGGCAGCAGTTAAGGCTAGGCCTATAAGGGCAGACAAATATAAATTAATAGACCCATCGCCCATTAGAGCAGTCGTAATCGGGTAAAAAGCGATAGCCGCTAAAACACCAGACACAATTACGCCTTTATAGAGTGCGCTCATTATTTTGCCGGTAGTTGTTTTAACGAAAAATGTACCAAGGATGGACGCGACTATTGAGACCCCACCAAGAACCATGGGGTAGAGGACGGCGTTTTCGCCAAGTGATGCAGCAGTTAAGCCACCTAGAAGCATTGTTGCAATAAGTGTTACAGCATATGTTTCAAATAGGTCAGCTGCCATTCCTGCGCAATCCCCAACATTATCTCCAACATTGTCTGCTATAACGCCCGGGTTGCGTGGATCATCTTCGGGTATTCCTGCTTCCACTTTACCTACAAGGTCCGCACCAACATCTGCTCCTTTTGTGAAAATCCCGCCACCTAGACGCGCAAAGATTGAAATTAGCGAGCCACCAAATGCTAGTCCGACCAAGGCTTTTAAGACCTCATCTCCTCCCATACCCATTCCTTGGAGAATAGCGTAATAGCCTGCAACCCCAAGAAGACCAAGTCCTACGACTAGCAAACCAGTAATTGCTCCCCCGCGAAATGCTATAGTCAAAGCAGGATTAATTCCTTCTGTAGCCGCTTGAGCAGTTCGAACATTTGCTCTAACAGAGACAAACATACCTATGTAGCCAGCCAAAGCAGAGAAGACAGCCCCTATAGCAAAACCAATGGCGCTGTACCAATCAATAGCAAGTCCTAGTACTACAAAAAGAACAACTCCCACGATACCAATAGTTTGATATTGGCGGTCCATATACGCTTTAGCTCCTTCTTGAATAGCCGAAGCAATTTCTTGCATTCTTTCAGAACCAGCGGAGCGGTTTAGTATCCATTTAACTGAGATTAATCCGTAGATTACTGCTAATACGGAGGCTCCAAGAGAGATCCAAAGTGCCATTTCTGCATTCATTCATTTTTCTCCAAGCTAACCCATTCCCTCATAAGGTTAATGTTATTGACTTAATTAGTCTTAATCGATTTTTAGAGTGTATGGGGTGTTTAAATTAAAGCGCGTAGCGCAACCTTTATTTTAATTCAATATATCGGCGTTATCAGTCGAGTTCATAAAGAAAGTAAGATTCTCGATACCTGGTATTTAGTATTTCAGCATTTTCATTACCACAAAAATGCTACATCATTTTAACACAAAGTTTTTGTTTAACTTTGGCTTGACAGGCACCTTCCGAAGCTTAGCGTAACATGGCATTCCTTGTTTATATGGTGGATAGTCTTCGCCACGAATAAGTGGCTCAAGATATCTGCGGCAAGATTTTGTAATAGAAAAACCATCCTGACTGATAAATGAGCGAGGCATCATTTTTTCTTTGTTAGCCACTTTGCTTAAAGGTGCGTGCTTGACCGTCCATCGATAAGGTGAATCTGATGTCCGGACAATTATAGGCATAATTGAACTATGCCCCTTAAGAGCAAATTCAACTGCTTTTTTCCCAACAGCATAGGCTTGCTCTACATCAACTTTGGATGCTATATGACGCGCAGAACGCTGCAGATAATCAGCAATTGCAAAGTGATACTTATACCCCAATCCTTTTTTCACAAGAGTAGCTACCGTTGAAGCAACACCGCCAAGTTGGGCATGACCAAAAGCATCTCGGGTTCCAGCTTCAGCCAGAAAGCTGCCGTCAGAATGTCTTGCCCCTTCAGAAACTACTATGACGCAATAACCATGGCGTTCTACACAGGCCCGCACCTTTATTAAAAACTCAGCTTTATTAAAAGGAATTTCTGGGAATAAAATAATGTGTGGTGCTTCAGTTCTGCTATTTCCAGCTAGCCCGCTAGCTGCAGCTATCCATCCTGCATGTCGTCCCATAACTTCTAGAATAAAAACTTTTGTTGAAGTTTTTGCCATTGATGCAACATCCAGAGCAGCTTCACGAGTTGAAATGGCCACATATTTAGCAACTGAGCCAAACCCCGGGCATGTATCAGTTAGGGGTAAATCATTATCGACCGTCTTGGGAATTCCAATACAAGTAACTGGAAAACCTAATTTATCTCCAATCTGAGATACTTTATGGGCCGTATCCATAGAGTCACCGCCGCCGTTGTAGAAGAAGTACCCAACATTGTGAGCCCTGAAAACCGCTATTAAACGCTCATACTCAGCTAGATTTTCTTTCAGTCCTTTTAGTTTATATCGGGCAGAGCCAAAGGCCCCCCCAGGGGTATGACGTAAGGCAGCTATGGCCTTGTTAGTTTCTTTGCTTGTATCAATAAAATCTTCAGTAAGAGCGCCGATAATGCCATTCTGGCCAGCATAAATTTTACCTATTTGCCCTTTCTTTTTTCGGGCAGTTTCTAGTACGCCACATGCCGTGGCGTTGATAACAGCTGTAACCCCTCCTGACTGCGCATAAAAACCATTTTGTTTCACTGCTGCTCCCAAGAATATTCGTTTCGACTATTCTAAAAGACGCAGGATATCAAATGAATGCTTCTGTTTGACGGTACGACTTTATCAGGCTAGTTTTATCAGTATTAATTTATGCTTTTTAGCAATAGGAGAGTTCTAAATGCGAATTGTCTTGCTTGGTGCACCTGGTTCTGGAAAAGGTACTCAGGCGTTTAAGCTCCAAACAGATATGGGATTGCCTCAAATTTCAACGGGAGAGCTTTTGCGAGAGGCAGTTGCGGCAGGCACTGAATTAGGATTACGGGCCGATGCTCACATGAAAAATGGCGAATTAGTTTCTGATGATATTGTTTTGGGGATTATTAAAGATAGGCTGGCTGCGAGTGATACTGCAAAAGACTATTTGCTTGATGGTTTTCCAAGAAATCTAGGCCAAGCAGAAAGTCTAGATCAGGTTCTAATCGATTTAGATCAAAGTTTAGATGCTGCCATCTTAATGGATGTTGACTTTGAGATTTTGATTAAACGACTGACAGGACGAAGGACTTGTTCTAAAACAGGCAAACTTCTTAATATCTACTTTTCAACTAAGGCAGAGTTGGAAGAATGTCTGACAAACGGAGGTGAACTTCTGCAAAGAGCTGATGATAATGAAGATACGATTCGAAATAGACTTCGCGTGTATAAAAGAGAAACTGAGCCCTTAATTGAGTTCTACGCTGATAGGGGTATTCTGCGAGTGATTGATGCAAATGGTATTGCAGATGAGGTCTATGCAAGCCTTAAGAAGGTTCTTGTTTCTTAGATGAATTAGGTTTTTTGATCAGGGTCCGTTTTTATTGGTTTGAAATAGTTTATTTCGTTTGATCTCCAGCCCTTTTCAAGTCTGCCAGAAAGATTACCAACAGCTAAACCAATTAGTTCTTTGCGGCTAGCAAGCACCTCAGGTTCGATTCCAAGTTCATGAGCACGCTCTAAAAGGCAATTTTTGAGTTGTTTCAGATTGGCTTTTTTGTGACGTGGCCTGTTAATACGTTTTTCAACTCGTTTCATTTTTTCGATATCTTGATAGTCATTTATGGTCTTTAGGATTTCATTGCCAAAGCGCTTCGCAAGTCGTTCAGGCATATCTGTAATAGAAGCAAGTTCTTCTTGTGTTTCTGGGATGATGTTTGCCGTAATTAGCAGTAGCTGGTCACTCATTATCCAGCGTCTTGGGCGATTAAGCTTCTGCGCACACTTCTCTCGCCATTCTGTTAGACAAAGAGCTGCGTATTGGGATCTAGGGTCTAATGAGCCTAGGCCTTTAAGACGTTCCCAGAGAGTTACAGAGGGAGTGATTAATGGTGCGTGAAGAGCGTGTTGGCAGTCCTCTTTAAACCAGTTTAACCGAGCGCTGTTTTCTAGCTTTGGTCGTAATTTTTCCCATAAGCTTAAAAGATATCGCACATCATCAAGAGCGTACTTAAGGGCAGGCGTCGAGAGCGGACGTTTTGTCCAATCTGTTCTTGATAAAGATTTATCTAGTTCAATTTTTAGTAGTTTATGGGTCAGGTCTTGAAGTCCTATTTGCGGTGGATAACCTAGCAATGCTGCGGCTAGCTGAGTGTCAATCAGGTGTGCTGGAAGCCTATTCGTGAGTTTATACAGGACCTCTAAATCTTGGCGGGCGCTGTGCAAGAGCCAAATTTTATCTTTCGCTAAAAGCACTTCGAAAAATACATCCAAATCAAGATCTGCTAAACAATCTATACAAACCGCCAGATTAGAAGTAGCTATCTGTATCAAGCAGAGCTCTGGGTAATAGGTGCTTTCCCGCATAAATTCTGTATCTAGGGAAATAATTGGTTCCCCTGATATTTCAGAGATTAGTTCAGTAAGCGCGCTTTTATTATTTATAAAAAGGTCTGTTCCCTTCATGGCTTTCTTTTACACTTAGCTGGAGAACAATTCTGATTAATAACATAGGAGCATTCGTTTGTGGCGGTTGATATTAGCGTTCATTGATGTGGCATTTCATAAACGAGGTCCTGATGAGATGCCTGCATCTCAATTTCTTTTTTCGTTAGTCATTGCCTCATTTCTTGCAACAGGACTTTTTTCATTATCATTAAGTGACCCAGCAGAGCGATTTTTAGAATTAAATATACTCGGAATTAGATTGTACCTTGGGTTCGTAGGTTTAATCGTACTTGAATTGTTTTTCGATATTATTTTCATTTGGGGTGTCCTGAAGGCATTTGGTCACTCTCATCGTTTTCTTCAGACTGCTACAGCCTTATTTGGCGCACAAACTATGGTAGGGCTTACCAGAATTCCTATCTTAGTTTGGATAGACGCCTCCAGAAATTTAGGTAATAACTCGATGATCGGGGTATTTATTTACTTAGCTTTATTTATTTGGACAATGGATATCGCCGCTTTCATATTAGCTAAGGCAAGCGAAAAAACATATTTTGTTGGAACTCTAATCGTTGTAGGGTACGTAATGATGTCTTTTGCAATACGCGATTACATGTTTCCGTTAACTGGCTAATGAATATTCATATACTTGGGATTTGTGGAACATTTATGGGCGGGCTTGCTGCAATAGCAAAAGCTGCGGGACATCAGGTTTCTGGTTCTGATGAGAATTTTTATCCTCCAATGAGTGAACAGTTGATCAAATTGGGAATTCCTGTGCAGAAAGGATACGGTGCTCAGTTTATCAATGAGAAGGCAGATTGTGTTGTTATAGGTAATGGTCTTTCTCGAGGCAATGTTGCTATAGAGGAGTTGCTTAAAACAGATATCCCCTATATTTCTGGTCCTCAATGGCTATACGAAAATATATTAAAGGATAAATGGGTGCTCGCTATAGCGGGCACCCATGGCAAGACGACAACTAGCAGTATGCTTGCATGGATTCTTGAGCATGCTAAGTGTTCTCCAGGATTTCTCATAGGAGGCGTTCCTCTAAACTTTGGCGTATCTGCGAGGCTTGGAGAATCTGATTTTTTTGTTATAGAGGCAGATGAGTACGATACGGCTTTCTTTGATAAGCGTTCAAAATTTCTTCACTATCGCCCTAATACGTTGTCAATAACAAATATCGAATATGACCATGCCGATATATTTGCTGATTTAGACGCTGTACTTTGGCAATTTCATCAACTTTTGAGAACTATCCCGCCGAACGGCTCTATAAAGATAAATGGGTCTGATCCGAATATTAAGGAACTATTACTGAGAGGGGTGTGGACTTCTGTTGAGACTTTTGGAGTGGACGATCCAGCAACTTGGTCTGCAAATTTTAACCAGAGTGAGTCAGGCTCTGAATTTAGAATTTATCGAGAAGGAAAAAAAATTGGAGAGGCAGTTTGGGGATTATATGGAAAACATAATATAGAAAATGCACTTGCTGCTATTAGTGCTGCTGATCATGTGGGAGTTGCCATAGAAGATTCCATTAATGCTTTATCTGATTTTCAAGGGGTAAAGAGGAGGTTAGAGAAGAAAGAGGTAAATTCTAGTATTACACTTTACGATGATTTTGCTCATCATCCTACCGCAATCAGAGCAAGCATAGAGGCTTTAAGAAAACGACACAGAGAGTCACGTATTGTTGTTGTTATAGAGCCAAGATCTAACACAATGAGGATGGGAATTCACAAAGATCTGCTAAACAAGGCTTTAAAAGAAGCGGATCGTATTTTCGTTCTTGCAGGAGAGGATTTGCAGTGGGATCCTGGGTTGGAATTGGTTGCTTTGGGCTCAAAGTTAACAGTTTGCGGGGATGTTGATTCAATGTTAGCTAACCTTTTAGCTGATCTTAAGGATGGTGATTGTGTGGTTATGATGTCAAATGGGGATTTTCGAGGCTTAAGGAATAAGCTTCAAAAAGTTTTAAAAAATCAGAATTAATAGTTTCAGTATTTGCTGTTTCTGAGATGCATATGGATAAAGCATGGTTGCCATTGTTCCCCCTTAAAAGTGTCCTTTTCCCATGCGGACCTCTTAAGCTTAGAATTTTCGAGCCTCGTTATTTAGCAATGATCAGTAGCTGCTTGAGGGAGAATAGCGGATTTGGTGTATTGTTAATCACAGACGGGGAAGAGGCGGGTAATTCAGAAACTGTTGCAACTGGAACCATTGCTAAAATTGTAGACTGGGATCAGGGTAGGGACTGTTTGCTAGGTATTACTGCGGAGGGACAGCAGAAGTTTCGACTGAATTCGTCGGAAAAACGTGCTGATGGCCTCTACATAGGTAAAGTCCAAGAAATTTCTGATGAGCCAAATATCCCTGTTCCCGATAAATATGCACATCTAGTGAACATTCTAAAGGAAGTTTTAGATACGTTAGATGTCCCAATTTATAAGAATATCTTAAAAAAATATGATAACGCTGCCTGGGTTGGACATCGCCTTTCGGAGATTATGCCGTTAAATCTAGCAAACAAACAAAGCTCATTAGCAATGGATGACCCACTAGAGAGGCTAAAATTTTTAGCTACTATGTTTGCCATAAAGAATAAATAACAATCGCTAATGTTGGATTGTCAGAGCCCTTTGATTTTAGAGATTAAAAATAGGTTATCCATTCTACATAGGTCTTAATTTGTCCCATTTCCCCAAGTTTTATCCATCTCATGCCTGGGGGTTGGTTATCTAAAGCAAACGATTCGCTATTTGGTAAAAACTGAGAACAAGTAGATGGAGTACTCAGCCATCTAACCCCATTAATTCTTTGTTCTGATGCTTGGTGTACATGCCCCCATAGAACAGCTCGTACAGATTCATGCTTGTTTATAATTTCTGTAAACTGTTCAGAATTTTCGAGACCGATACAGTCTAGCCAAGCACTACCCATTTGTAGTGGCTGATGATGCATACATATCACTACATGCTCATTAGCTGGATTTTCTAGTGATTTTTTCAAAGCTTCCAAGCTCACTCTGTCAATAGCACCAGCATGCTTACCATCCTGAAATGTACTGAGCAGTAAAATTTGCCACTTACCAAATTTAACTTTGCCACAGAATTGAAAAGGAGGTTCATCAAGCAACTCCCTCATTATGATTGGGTCATCATGATTTCCTGGAATACACAGTATAGGGATGTCATAAGCATGAAAAGTTTTCTTAAATCGATCATAACCTGCGCGACTTCCATCCTGAACTATATCTCCGGTTACTAAGATCCCGTCTGGTGGCCAATGTAAATTAAGTTTTGCATGATCTAAGACAGCCTCAAAAGTAGATTGAGTTAATAGCCCGCGCATTTGGCTCTTTGGCGACGCCTGAAGGTGTAAGTCTGTGATTTGGAGAAGTGTATAGGATTTTTTTATTTTTTCTTTTTTGATCATTTTGTAAAAAAAGCAGGGTTAGTTTAGGTTCTTAGTTGTACAAGATAGAATGGATAATACCCAACTTGAGGCTCAAGTAGGTTGCGGAAACCATCTCCCCTGAGAGACAATCGCCACCTCATATAGAGCCAATATTAAAAAATTATCTGATGGCGCTAATACAAAAGAACATTCGGTGACCGTTAGACCTCCTAGAAGACAGCTCGCTAATGCGATACGTGTGCTGTCGATGGAAGCAGTCGAGCAAGCTAACTCAGGACATCCGGGGATGCCTATGGGGATGGCTGATATAGCCGAAGTTTTGTGGAACGATTTTCTGAAGCACAATCCTTTGAATCCACGTTGGTTTGATCGTGATCGTTTCGTTTTGTCAAATGGCCATGGGTCTATGTTGCTTTATTCTTTGGCTCATCTTTCTGGATATCCCATTGAGATGGAAGAATTGAAGCAGTTTCGTCAATTTGGGCAGAGAACAGCTGGACATCCTGAGCGCGATCTAGATATTGGTATCGAAACTACTACAGGCCCGTTAGGGCAGGGTTTGGCTAACGCTGTAGGAATGGCTTTGGCAGAGAAGACACTGGCCGCCTACTTCAATCAACCAGATATAAAGATTGTAGATCATTATACTTATGTATTCCTTGGCGATGGTTGTTTGATGGAGGGAATTTCCCATGAAGCCTGTTCTCTTGCTGGCACACTGGGGCTTGGAAAATTAATTGCACTTTATGATGACAATGGTATTTCAATAGACGGCGAGACCTCTGGTTGGTTCACAGACAATACAGCAGAACGTTTTCGCTCCTATGGCTGGCATGTACTTGATAGCGTTGATGGGCATGATGCGGAAAGCATAAGTACTGCAATAAAGAGCGCTCAGGCTCAAAATCAGCAACCATCGCTCATAATTTGTAAGACAGTAATTGGTTATGGATCGCCAAACAAAGAAGGCACAGCAGCAACTCATGGCGCGCCGCTCGGTACAGATGAAATCGCTGCGGTGCGAGCAGAACTTGACTGGAATCACCCGCCATTTTCCATTCCGCCAGATATAAAGAGTGCATGGGATGCTAAGCCTGAAGGTGCAAGCTTGGAGGCTGAATGGCAGGAACGTTTTGATGCCTATCAAACTCATTATCCAGAGCTTGCCAAAGAGTACTTGCGAAGAATGGAAGGTCGGTTTCCTGAGAATTGGAAAGAACAAGCTGCTTCAGTCATTTCTACAATAGCAAAAGAAGCAAAAGATGTGGCTACACGACAATCATCTCAGCGAGCTCTAGAAGCCTATGCCCCTCTTTTGCCTGAGTTGTTAGGTGGATCAGCTGATTTAACAGGTTCTAATAATACCTTTCATAGTAAATCAACTGCTATCGATAGTACGAACGCCAAAGGAAATTATATTTACTTTGGTGTCCGTGAATTTGGAATGACAGCAATATTAAATGGCGTGAACTTGCATGGAGGCTTTATCCCATATAGTGGCACATTTTTAGTCTTCTCAGACTATGCTCGTAATGCATTGAGAATGGCTGCCTTAATGAAAATACAAAGCATTTTAGTACTAACCCATGACTCTATTGGGTTAGGCGAAGATGGTCCGACACATCAACCTATAGAGCATATAGCAAGTCTTCGCGCAATGCCGAACATGCAAGTCTGGCGTCCCTGTGATGCTGTGGAGACAGCGGTAGCATGGCGTGCTGCAATAGAAAGAAAAAATGGACCTACAAGCTTGATACTCACGAGACAGGGATTGCCGCATGTAGAACGAACGGACAGCGAGATACAATTAATATCTCGTGGTGGTTATATTTTATTAGACTGTGAAGATGATCCTGAGCTCATTCTTATGGCAACTGGTTCAGAGGTAAAATTGGCACTTCTTGCAGCCAAAAAGTTATTTATGGATGGTATTAATGTGCGTGTTGTCTCTATGCCATGTACGGAAATTTTCGATGCACAGTCAAAGGAATATAGGTCTCATGTTCTTCCTAATTCAACTGCCAAAAGATTGGCTATAGAGGCTGGTGCGAAGGATTCCTGGTGGAGATATATAAATGGCAAGGGGGATGTGATTGGTATGGAGACCTTTGGCCAATCTGCGCCAGCAAATTTATTATTTGAACATTACGGCTTCACAGAAAAGGCTATTGAGCGTGCTGCATATGAGTTGCTCTCAACATAAAAATTTTTAATTCGTTATCGCTAACCAAAGATCCATATAGGAGATAAATATGTCAGTCAAGATTGCGATCAATGGATATGGTCGCATTGGTAGAACCGTTTTAAGGGCTCTATATGAGGGCGACTTGCGTAACGAGTTGCAGATTGTGGCAATTAACGGACGTGGTGATGAGAAAACATGTGCTCATTTGACTCGCTACGACACAGCACACGGGCCCTTCCCTTATGAAGTAATAGCTGGTGATGGTATTTTGACTGTCGATGGCGATGATATCCGTCTTTATACTGAAGAGAATCCAGCTAATCTTCCATGGAGAGAACTGGGAATAGATGTTGTTTTAGAAAGTACGGGGAAATTCGCTTCAAGGCAAAAGGCATCTGTCCATATAGAAGCGGGGGCTAGCAAAGTGTTAATTTCAGCTGCCGCTGGTGGGGGGGTGGACGCAACCATAGTTTATGGAGTGAATCATCATATCTTAAAGTCTTCTGATCAGATAGTTTCTAATGCATCTTGTACGACTAATGCTTTGGCTCCATTGGTAAAGGTTCTTCATGACAAAGTAGGAATTAAACAAGGTTTGCTTAACACCATACACGCATATACGAATGATCAAGTCTTGACGGATGCTAATCATAAGGACTTGAGGCGCGCACGTTCTGCCACACAGTCAATGATTCCTACTAAGACTGGTGCAGCGTCGGCTGTTGGTTTAGTGTTGCCAGAGCTAGAAGGCCGTCTAGATGGTTTTGCTGTTAGAGTGCCCACCATTAATGTATCAGTTGTTGATCTTACCTTTATAGCCGATCGACCCACTTCAGTGGAAGAGTTGAATGAGGCAGTTAAACTGGCAAGTCAGAATGAGATGGCTGGTGTCCTTGCTTATACAGATGAGCCGCTTGTATCAATGGACTTTAATCATAACCCCGCATCTTCAATACTCGATTCAGGGCTTACCAAAGTTTCTGGTGATTTGGTAAAAGTATGTGCTTGGTATGACAATGAGTGGGGATTCTCTCATCGCATGCTTGATACAACTCTAGCACTTGCAAACGCAAAATAACGGAGACGGATTTATGACACTTTCCGTCAAGCAGATGACGGATATTCCATTAAAAGGTAAACGAGTTCTGATTCGTGCGGATCTAAATGTGCCTATTAAAGATGGAAAGGTTAAAAGTGATAGACGGATAAGGGCAGCTTTACCAACAATCCAATTTGCCATTAATAATGGTGCTCAAGTTATATTGATGTCTCATCTCGGTAGGCCGGAGGAGGGTTATTTCACGGAAGAACTTTCTCTTGCGCCTGTTGCTAAAAGTTTGGCTGAGCTCATTAAGCGTCCTGTTTCATTAAAGCGTTCGTGGCTTAATGGGATAAATGAGAATAGCAATCCAGTAATGTGTGAGAACGTGCGTTTTGAAAGAGGCGAAAAAGCAAACGACCATGAACTGGCTAAGCGCATGGCAAGCCTCTGTGATGTGTATGTAATGGACGCTTTTGGAACAGCCCATCGTGCTCATGCAAGCACATATGGTGTAGCAGCATATGCTCCAATTGCTTGTGCTGGGCCATTATTGGTAGGGGAATTCGAAGCCCTTGGTAATGTTTTAGATAAACCTAACCGACCTGTTATAGCTATTGTTGGCGGTTCTAAAGTATCTACCAAGATTCACGTTCTAGAGACTCTAGCTGGTCAAGCTGATCAATTGATACTCGGTGGGGGAATAGCTAATACCTTTCTAGCGGCAAGTGGTATGCCAGTTGCACGATCACTGCATGAGCCTAGTATGCTTGGGTTTGCAGAACGTGTGTTGAAAGGCGAATTTGGCAATATCACTATCCCTCTGCCTACCGATGTCATTGTAGGTGAAAGCTTGGATGACTCAGCGAAAGGTAGCCTTAAGAAAATTTCAGGGGTTTTGGGTAACGATATGATTCTGGATATTGGTCCTGAAACTAGTCGCAATTACTGTGATCGGATTAACGATGCTAAAACAATACTATGGAATGGTCCTTTGGGTGTATTTGAGCATACGGAATTTGCTTCTGGAACGAAATCTATAGCTGAAGCTATTTCTGTGAGTGAAGCCTTTTCTATAGCAGGTGGCGGAGATACTTTGGCTGCTATAGATCAATACGGCATATCAAAGCAGATATCATATATTTCAACCGGTGGTGGAGCATTTCTGGAATTTCTAGAGGGGAAAAAACTTCCTGCTGTTGCTATTCTTGAGGAGCGCTCCAGAGAAAAATGAATCCTATTCCCAGTAATATAATGATGCTGGGGTATAGTATTGGTTAAGTCTTTGGGAGTTTTTGTGGATAAATACACTCTTGGTTCTGTAAGACGGACTAAAATTGTTGCAACTTTGGGTCCGGCGACAGAGGATCCAGTGGCTATAGAATCTCTAATTCATGCTGGTGCCGATGTTCTTAGATTCAACTTTTCTCATGATGCTGCTGAAGAACAAAGAGAGCGAGTAAAGCAAGTTCGAGCAATCGCATCAAAACTAAATCGCTATGTTGGCATCATGGGGGATCTCCAGGGACCCAAAATTAGGATTGAATCCTTTAAAGAAGGTTCTGCTTATCTCAAGCAAGGACAGACTTTTGTTCTAGATACAGATCTAGGGCCAGATGATGGCAATGAGAGAAGTGTGGGTGTGGCCTACGACGATCTAAAAAATGATGTAAGTTCTGGAGATATTTTATTGCTTGATGATGGACAAATAGTTCTAGATGTTGCTTCTGTGGAGGGTAACCAGATCATATGTCAAGTAAAGGAGGGCGGATTATTAGCTAACCACAAAGGGCTCAACAAAAAAGGTGGAGGTCTATCAGCTCCAGCTCTCACTGATAAGGACAGAAAAGACATTGAAGTAGCAGCTGAGCTTGGGATGGATTACGTAGCTGTTTCATTTGCCAGAAATGCTGAAGATATACGAGAGGCAAGAAAATTGTTGCATCTCTCGGGTGGTCAGGGACATATCGTCGCAAAAATAGAGCGAGCAGAGGCTGTTGAGAATATTGCTGAAATAATTGATGTTAGTGATGTGATTATGGTTGCTCGTGGCGATCTTGCTGTAGAGGTAGGATATGCGGCAATGACCGGTTTACAAAAAAGTTTGATAAAGAGAACCCGTCTTCAGAATAAAGTTTCTATTACAGCTACACAAATGCTTGAATCGATGATCGCAAATTCTTCACCAACTAGAGCTGAGGTTTCTGATGTTGCTAATGCTGTTATGGATGGCACAGATGCAGTTATGCTTTCAGCAGAGACTGCTATCGGCAAATACCCAGATCAAGCAGTGAAGACTATGGGCGAGTTGTGCATTGGTGCAGAAAAGCATGAATTGTTCAGTAGGCCTAAAAATTACCGACTTGAAGATGTATTTTCCTATGTTGATGAAGCTATAGCATTAGCTGCGATGTATACAGCAAATCATTTGCATGTAAGCGCAATAATCACACTCACTGAATCTGGTTCAACGAGTCGATGGATGTCTAGAGTGCGAAGTAACATACCTATATATGCATTTACTAGGCATGAGACTACTCGTTGGCGTGTTGCCCTCTATCGCGGTGTCTATCCAGCGCCTTTTGATGTTGTTAATGCTGAGCCTGGGGAAATAGATAGAAGTGCTATTCAGGTTTTAGAACGTGCAGGTGCTGTTGTTTCCGGTGATTTGGTGCTTTTTACATCTGGAGATTTGGCTGGAGTTCCGGGAGGCACGAACACTTTACGCATTCTAAAGGTTCCATCCAGTAATACGGACATTGAGAGGCGTGACAGAAATCGGTAAGAAGGCGTTGATCCTTCCAGGGGCTGGTGCACGAGGGGCATATCAGGTAGGTGTTCTAAAAGCCGTTGCGTCCTTCCTGCCTAAGGGCGCACATAATCCATTTGCAATTCTTTCAGGCACTTCTGCAGGGGCCATCAATGCCGCAGTCCTTGCGAGTCGAGCATTAAGCTTTCGTTCTGCAGTTTCAGAGATGGAGAAAGTATGGGCGAACTTTACAATCACACAAGTGTGCCGCGCTGATAACTGGACAATGATCAAATCCAGTTTTCACTGGATGGCTGCTTTAGCTTTAGGAGGATTAGGATACAGGAACCCTAGATCATTATTGGATAATCAACCACTTCGTGAATTGCTTGAGCGTAATATTAATTTTGATCACATTGGGCGCTCTATTGAAAAAGGACATATTGATGCTTTGGCCATTACTGCATCTGCATATAGTTCGCCTCAATCAGTAACTTTTTTTCAAGGAGCTGAAAGCCTTTTTCCTTGGGTACGAAAAAGGCGAGTTGGAAAGCGATCAAAAATAAATGTAGAACATCTTATGGCAAGTTCTGCGGTGCCCTTTGTCTTTCCACCCGTAATGATTGATGGAGAGTATTACGGCGATGGCGCAATGCGGCATAGTGCACCTTTGAGCTCAGCAATTCATCTTGGAGCTGACCGTATGTTAGTTATTGGTGTCAGAGACGAGGAGCTTAACTCAGAATCAAATAAAAATAGTTCTGCAAGTTTCCCAAGTCTTGGAACCCTTGCAGGCTACATGCTAGATACGTTGTTTATGGATGGTCTTTCAACTGATCTGGAGCGACTAAATCAAATTAACCACGTGTTGCTAAAATCTGATCAGAATAAACAAGGCTCTACAGAGCATTTTCGCCCTATCAAAACACTTGTCGTGGTGCCAAAAATAGACATTAGAGAGGTTGCTGCTCACTATATTCAACAGTTACCAAGAGCTCTGCGCCTGGTATTACAAGGCTTAGGCCTTAAGAAGGACAATGATATGCGCCTTGTTAGCTATTTGCTTTTTGAGTCTGGCTTTACTCGCGAGCTGATAGGGATTGGGTATAGTGATGCAATAGCATTAGAAGAAGAGTTGCGGGAGTTTTTATTAAATTAATTTATCGGCAGCGCTAATTCAGTTCGCGGTGAATTATCTGAATTTCCGTTTCTGTTGCTATTTTTTTTGCTACATTTTCCACAATGTGGACAGATCTATGTTGTCCTCCTGTACAACCAATCGCAATTGTAAGGTAGGCTCTTTGAAAATCCTGATAGCAAGGTATCCAGTCATTAAGAAATTTTGTGATATCTTCTATCATGCAGCTTACAGAGGATTGTTTGTTAAGGAAATTTATAACTTTCTCGTTCAGTCCATTAAGTGGGCGGAGATTTTTTTCCCAATAAGGATTTGGAAGACATCGAACGTCAAAAACAAAGTCAGCTTCAGGAGGAAGTCCGTGTTTGTAACCGAAGGACTGGACAAGTATTGAAAGATTTCCTTCCTTGCGCGATTTAATGCGGTTTTCTATAAGTTCTCTTAACTCGTTTATATTAGATTTGGTTGTATCTACTATGAGATCTGCAATGTCAATGATTGGTCCAAGCAGTTCTCTCTCTTTAGATACTGCTTCATTTAAATCCATATTTTTAAAAGTTAAAGGATGCTTTCTGCGAGTTTCGCTAAATCTTGATAATAAAATATCATTCTTAGCCTGAAGAAAAATTACTTCACAAGTTGCCCCAGTATTTCTAAGTTTTTTTATTTCCTCTCGCAGGAGTTTGATATCGTGCATATTGCGAGCGTCTAAGCCCACGCCTACACTAGCGTATGATGGATTTTTGTCAGGTGAAATTTCACTAACAAATGAGCTTAGCAGTCGAACTGGAATATTATCTATGCAATAGAAACCCAGATCCTCAAGTACATGAAGCGCTACACTTTTCCCCGACCCTGAAAGCCCACTAATTATGACTATGCGCATCCATGTTTCTCTGTTTTTATAGCAATGAATTTGATCTTGTGAAAAATTGATTAACTCATACCTACATTTTTCTTTTGCTTGAAGAAGGAATATTCATTGATTCTCTATACTTTGCCACAGTTCTTCTTTTTACGTTAATTCCATCTTTTATTAAAAGCGCAGTAATTTTTTCGTCGCTTAGTGGACTAGCTAAATTTTCAGTAGAAATAAGCTTTCGTATTTTTGCTTTCACAGAAATAGAAGATTTTTTCCCTTCAGAAGTTCCTATGCTACTTGAAAAAAAGAATTTCAGTTCAAAAATTCCTCTAGGAGTGTGCATGTATTTGTTATTTGTTATACGTGAAATAGTTGATTCATGCATGCCAATTTCATGAGCTATGTCACTCATAATCATTGGCTGCATATGCTCTTCTCCATAGTCTAAAAAGTTTTCTTGTTTTTTTATAATAGCTTTTGCAACTTTATCTATTGTTATTTCTCTTTGCTCAAGTCCTCGAATGAGCCATTTTGCTTCTTCAAGCATTTTATTTGCTGGGCTAAATGACTCTTTTTTTTCTAATAGGCCTAAATATTGATCATTAATTTTTATTTTTGGAATATCTGATGTATTTAATTCTACAAACCAGCCTTTATCATTTTTTTTTGCATAAACATCAGGAATTATATAGTCAGGTTCTGATGAATTTATAAGAAGACCAGGTTGTCGGTTGCAGCTTTGTATTAATAGCCAAGCTGCTTCAAGATCATTATTACTAATTTGTAAATTTTTTTTTAGCGTTTTATTTAATTCCGCAGGCATAGGAACAGAATCTAACTCACGTGCAATAGTTTGAGCGAGGGTCAGTTCTGGTGTCGAGGGATCAATTTCTTCTAGCTGCAATAATATGCATTCGCTTAGAGTACGAGCAGCGATTCCAGATGGTTCAAAAGCTTGAATACCATTGATAATTTTTTCAATCTCTGCCTCATTGCTGACTATTTCAGGAAGTAATATTTCAATAAGATTCTTAGTTGAAAGTTTAAGATATCCATCTTCATCAATTGAGTCTATTATGACTTGACCAATGATTGCTTCTCTAGAACCGAGTCTTTCCATTTCAAGTTGCCATAGGAGATGATCTTTAAGCGTTTTCCCTGCTGGATCAGCAACTTCATTATAATTATCTGGTAGTTCTAGATTTTTTGGCTTATCTGATTCGCCAATCGTATTGTCATGAGCCCACTCCACAGCTGATCCAATTTGTGTGTCATCTAAAGTTATTTCATTCTCTGTTTGCAGTATCTCTCCATCTTTTAGTAGTGGCTCTGAGATATTCGCCAAATCATTAGATTCGTCCAACTCAAGACTGTCCGTTTCAAGCATAATGTTTTCATTAAGCGATGACTCGATTAGCTCTTTTAGGTCTAAAGCAGGAAGCAGCAATAGCCCAATATTTTGCTGCATTTGTGGCGACATTTTTTGTTTTTGGGAAAGTCTAGTTTGTTGTGAAAGTTTAAGCATTACATCTGGTCGGTACTATAGAGAAAAACCTTCTCCAAGATATACATCACGTACATTCTGGTTTGAAAGAACTTCCTCTGGTGTGCCTGAAGCGATCAAGTTACCACCATTTAAGATATAAGCGTGCCCGCATATGCCTAGAGTTTCTCTGACATTATGGTCAGTTATGAGTACTCCAATATCTTTTGTTGTGAGGTGGCGAATAATTCTTTGAATATCCAGTACAGAAATAGGGTCCACACCAGCGAAAGGCTCATCTAGCAGGATGAACTTAGGCTCAGCTGCCAGCGCTCTTGCAATTTCAACACGTCTTCGTTCCCCACCGGATAGAGACAGGCCGAGAGTGTCCCTAACATGTGTAATATTTAGTTCCTCCATTAGTTCTTCAGCTATCTTTTGTTGAGCTGCTTGGTCTAGGTCTTGACGGGTCTGAAGGATAGCTTGAATATTTTCTATAACAGTGAGTTTGCGAAAAATAGAGGCCTCTTGAGGGAGGTATCCTAATCCTTTTAGGGCTCTTTTGTGGATTGGAAGGTGAGTTATATCTGTTCCGTCTAATATGATTTTTCCTTGATCACAGCGAATCAAACCTACAATCATGTAGAAAGCCGTAGTTTTTCCAGCGCCATTAGGCCCCAGAAGACCAGCAACCTCACCGCTATTAATGGAAATGGAAAGATTATTTACTACTTGTAGTGTCTTATAACGCTTGCTGATGCCGATGGCTTCGAGTCTGTTCATGGAGATTCTGTAGTCTATTGTTCTTCCGAAGGTGGAAGAATTGTAATTACTAATGGTTCTCCACACTCTGAGGACCCAGAAGTAATTTGTTCCTCATCAATATCATAAATTAGATCGCATCCACGAAATTGATTTGGGCCTTCGTTAAGCCAGGCACCCCCGATCATATGTAAAGTTCTTTCGCGGTTATCATATTCCAGACTAGTGGCACCTCCAATAATAGACTCTTCTCTAGTTGCGCTAAAATCTTCAAAAGTCGCTGGGTTCCCTTGCAGTTTTACTATATGTAATTCATGGTCCTGAAAAGATAATGTCGCATTTGATGAAGTTATATTGGCTGAGTCGATAGCAATTCTGACATTACCCTCAAAAATCCAATTGCTCATTTCAAAGTTAAGTCCTGTAGCTTCAGCACGGTCAGATTCAATAGTTAAATCACCCTGCGCAATGCGTAATCCATTGAATACCACGGCATTTGAATCTCTATCAAAAGAAGATGAGTCAGCATCCAAAGAAATGGGAAGGGGTGCACTCACCTGTTGGGATAGCACAAGAACAGGGATTATGAGCAGTGTTAATGCAAACCCTAGATTATGGATAGAATAGGCCATTTATACTTGATTCTAACGCCAATTGGTTAGCCTTCAAATCTAGCCGAAGTCCGATTGCCTCTAGGTAGTGATTTCCAATTAGCACACTAACAGGAGCAGATGTTTCCGCAACGAAGTTTTCTGAATCTAGGCGCAACTGCACGGTTTGAATAGTGGTGATTCCTGTGCCTTCTTCGTTTGTGCTGAGATGTACGTCACCACTAAGATCGATGTAAGTATCACTTGTAGATATTTCTCCATAAGATGCTTTTAAAGCCCACGAAATTTGACTTGAAGAATTATATTCAGCTGTTACATCATTAAGAATTAGATGATTGCTATCAGGTTCTTCTCTGGCCGTAGCTGCTTTAACCCAATAAAGCGGTTTTCCGTCTTTATCAGAACTAAAAATTTCGGCATCTACCACGTAATAGCCAAGAAGACTTGATCTATTATGGGTTTGGACAGCGTCCATTGTTGAGTCATTACGTCCCCACAACCACGTCAAGATGGCAAATGAAAGTAGCGCTATAAATGTCAGTGTATTTTTTCCATCCATGTTGGTCTTCGCAAGAATTTAACGATGCATTAATAATAGTTCGCAAATCTCTCTAACAGCTCCTTCGCCGCCATTTGCTGTTGTACAGTAATGAGCTTTTTGTTTTGCTTCGTTTTGTCCGTTTTTGACAGTGATAGCAAGACCAACTTTCTCTAGCACTTTTAAATCTGCTATGTCATCACCGACATAAGCTACAGCATTCAAATCTATGTCCATCTTTTTAGCAAGAGAATTCAGGGCGCTCAATTTATCTTCAATCCCTTGTAATATATTCTTAACTCCCAATTCATTCATCCTGTTAGTTACAATTTTTGTTTCACGGGATGAAATAATTGCAACCTCTATTCCTGCATCACATACTGCCTTTATGCCGGCACCATCATGCACATTAAATTTTTTCATCAACTCGCCATTTTGGCCGTAGTAAAGACTGCCATCAGTTAGAACTCCGTCAACATCTAGAGCTAGGAGCCTTATATTTTTTTTCCAAAGCTCATTTTTCATTACATTATTCCCGCTCTAAATAAGTCATGAATATTAAGAGCACCTACGAGTTGTTTCTCTGAGTCGAGCACGAGCAATGCAGTAATTCCGTTGGTTTCCATGATGTGTACAGCTTCTATTGCTAGTTGATTCTGTTGGATTGTTTTGCCCCCAGAAGTCATAACTTTACTTATTGATGTTTCATGTATATCTATACGACGATCTAGGGTTCGTCGCAGATCTCCATCAGTAAATACACCAAGCAGCCTAAAATCATCTCCCACAACTGCAGTAATTCCGAGACTTTTTTGCGACATCTCTAGAAGCCCTTCACTTATTGGGGTTTTGTAGTTCACTTTTGGAAGTTCATCGCCTACATGCATAATATCTTCGATTCGCACAAGCAGACGTTTTCCTAATGTTCCGCCTGGATGAAAATTTGCAAAATCTTCTGCCCTAAAGCCACGCTTAGTAAGGAGAACAATGGCAAGGGCATCACCCATTGCTAAAGCAGCAGTAGTGCTTGCAGTAGGAGCTAAGTTTAGCGGGCAGGCCTCTTCTTCAACTCTAATATCAAGATTTACAGTTGATGCTTTTGCAAACGTTGAGTTTGGATTTCCTGTCATAGTGATCAATGGCAGTTTAAGTCGTTTGATTAGAGGCAGAAGCGCATTGATTTCTTCGGTCTCTCCTGAATTTGATATAACTAGTATTACGTCGTTTGCCGTAATCATTCCCATATCACCGTGACGTGCTTCTGCGGCATGAACAAAAAAAGAAGGCGAACCTGTGCTAGCAAGTGTGGCAGCAATCTTATTTCCAATATGCCCGGATTTTCCAACTCCAATCACTGCTATTCGCGCTTGTTCTTTTTGGGCCTCAAAACAGATTTGACAAGCCGTCAGGAAATCCTCTCCTAGCTTTGGAATTAGTGAGGTAATCGCATTTGATTCGATCTCTAGCACCTGCCGAGCAACGGAAATAGTATCAATAGCAATAGATTTATTTGTCATATCTGGTGATTCTAACAGCCATATGCCTTCAGCATGTTTTTTAAGTGTATGCGACGTGCGTTAAACTGTGCATCCCAGTATTATTTGGTTTGTGATGCATGGATCCAAGTAAAATAGAAAAACTTATTAAACAGGGCCTTCCAGGCTGTACAGTTGATGTTCAAACGGATGGTCAAGGACATTATGAGGCTCTAGTTATATCATCCGAATTTGTTGGTTTGCGTAGCTTACGCCGGCATCAACTTGTTTATCAGACTCTTGATGGTTTGGTCGGGACAGATATTCACGCGTTAGCGTTAAAAACGCTTACCCCCGAGGAGCAGAAGGCCGCGGACTAGATTATTTAATGGACAAGTTGGAAATCATTGGTGGCTCACCATTATCAGGCCAAGTGCGTATATCAGGCGCCAAGAATGCAGCACTTCCTATTTTAACAGCCAGCCTTCTTGCAGATAGCCCCGTTATCCTGGAAAACATTCCGCATTTAAATGATGTTACAACTACAGTTAAGTTGCTTAGATGGGTAGGCGCAGGTATTACATTTCATGACGGTGTTCAGCTTGAGGTTGATCCCTCTGGAATTTCTCGTTTTGAGGCTCCGTATGAACTTGTGAAGACAATGCGTGCTTCAGTTCTTGTTCTAGGACCTCTCCTAAGTCGCTACGGGCAGGCAGATGTATCTCTTCCGGGTGGTTGTGCTATAGGCGCTCGCCCTGTGAATATTCATGTTAATGGACTACGTTCCATGGGGGCAGATGTAACTATTGATAATGGCTATATACGCGCTCGCGCAAAACAGCTTCGTGGTTCCCGACTTGTTCTAGATACGGTAACGGTAACGGGTACGGAAAATTTAATTATGGCTGCAGTCCTCGCGAAAGGAGAGTCAGTAATTGAGAATGCAGCTAAAGAACCTGAGATTGTAGATCTTGTTGAAGTTCTATCTAAGATGGGTGCTGTTATTGAAGGGGCGGGCACAGAAAAGATAAGAATTCAGGGTGTTGAGTCATTGAAGGGTATTGAACATTCTATTCTTCCTGATCGAATTGAAAGTAGTACTTTTCTTGTTGCGGCAGCGATTACGGGGGGGTGTATAACGATCAAAAGAACAAGGACAGAACATTTGAAAGCGGTGCTTGATAAGCTAAATGAGGCTGGAGGTAAGATAACAACAGGAAATGATTGGGTGAAACTCGATATGAGCGGCCAGCGCCCCCAAGCTGTGGATATAATTACTGCTCCTTACCCGGGGTTTCCTACAGATATGCAGGCACAGTTTTGCGCTCTTAATTCAGTAGCTTCAGGTAATGCAAAGATAACCGAAACTATTTTTGAAAATAGATTTCAGCATGCTCTAGAGTTGCAGAGATTAGGTGCTGATATAATTATAGATGGCAATACTGCAATTAGTTGTGGGGTTAGACGGCTTAAGGGAGCACCCGTAATGGCAACAGACTTGAGAGCATCTGCTTCTCTTGTGCTTGCAGGCCTTGCAGCGGAGGGGACTACTACTGTTGATCGGATTTATCATATAGATCGTGGGTATGAGTGCATAGAGGAAAAGCTTTCTCAACTAGGCGCTGAAATACGGCGTTTACCAAGTTAACGAACCCTCACGAAAAAGCCTCCAAGTAGCTCTTCTCCATCTAGCAGCAGATGGCCTTTCTTCGAGTATTGCATGTGTTTCAAATGCCCCTGAACCTCTCCTTATTCCCTGAATCTGAATAATTTGCCCAGGACCCATACCGGCTACAAGATTAATAGCCTGATTATGGTTAAGTATTCTGTTGTCATTTATATGCGTAATAATATCGCCTGGTAAGAGGCCAGCAGAGATTGCTGGACTACTAACACTCAGTAACTCAATTGCAGAGCCGTCTATGCCAAGGGATTCTGCTTGCAATAAAGGTAAATTTTGGCTATCCACGCCGAGCCAACCTCTAATGACACGACCATGTTCAACCAATTCTGTAATCACCCCTCTAACTAAGTTGACGGGAATTGCAAAGCCAATTCCATCTGGGGCCCCTTCATCGACGGCTGTAAAACGAGCAGTATTTATTCCAATTAACTCACCTCTTGTATTTACTAACGCCCCACCAGAATTTCCAATATTGATTGCAGCATCAGTTTGAATAAAATTTTCGAAGTTGGTGAGCCCAAGACCGCGCCCTGTTGCACTAATAATTCCTAGGGTTACGGTTTGACTAAGTCCATAAGGGTTGCCAATAGCTAAAACAACTTGTCCAATGTCTAACGTATCGCTGCGACCAAGTTTTATAGAGGGAAGTTCGGGCAAGTTGATCTTGAGGAGCGCAAGATCTGTTTCTGGATCTATGCCTATGATTTCAGGTTCTGCTGACCTACCATCTGCAAGTTGGACTAGAACGCGGTCAGCGCCTCTTATCACATGATAGTTTGTTATCAAGTGTCCGTCTTGGCTGATTATTACCCCAGAACCTAGTCCTTGCCCAACAGATCCCGTGGTGTAACGGCCCCTCGTTCGAAGGCTAACTACGGAGTCAGCACTAGCGGCTACAGCATTGGAGTAGTTTCCTTGAAGTGAACTATTTGGGGCGTTTAGGTTGACTAGATCCGGGTTAAAAAGAACAACCAAGAAAGCAATTGCTAAACCAATAATCGTAGATTGGCCTAAGAAAAACGTTATTTTCCAGTAACTTTTCATTTCAGTACTCTAACAAGGCACTATACTACCAACGTTTTGCGAGCAAGATTTAAAGACGGTGTGTATAATCTTGTCATCTCCGAGGAATCATCTGAAAAAACCGATTTGGTCCTAACGGCCCTATGCTCTCTAAGTAGGTTCACAGATGCTGCTTCGGTTAGTTGAGGAACGTATATATTGGATATAACGCGGACCTTGGCAAACACCACCTTTATTAAACCGTTCAAGTTAGTTGAGGGGATTTTGTATGGCGCTAATGGCTAATCGACGTTCGGTCATGACCCTTTTTTCCAACCCCACTGATTCGTGGAGTCATCGTACCCGTTTAGTACTTGCTGAAAAGGGTATAAATATTGACTTTGTTGATGTGGTAGATGGCATCTCTTCTGAGGATTTGCTTGACTTAAACCCATACAACAGTGTGCCAACCCTTGTTGATAGGGATCTTGTTCTATACGATTCTCGTGTCATAATCGAGTACTTAGACGAAAGATTTCCCCATCCGCCATTAATGCCAGTGGATCCAGTAACTAGGGCTCAGTTTCGTCTAGCACTCTACCGAGTAGAACGAGATTGGTATTCACTAGCAGATGAAATAGCTGCTACTAATGATCGCAGAGCATCAAATAGAAGTCGCAAAGTATTGTGTGACAGCATTGTTTCTAGCGCAGAATTATTTGGCGCAAAAAAATTCTTTTTAAGCGATGATTTTTCTCTTGTTGATTGCACTATTGCGCCAATTCTTTGGCGCTTATCGATTCTAGAGATTGAGTTGCCGAGCCAAGCTCAACCAATAATAGAGTATATGGAGACGGTATTTTCTAGGCCATCCTTTGAAGTTAGTCTTACAGAGCTCGAAGGGGAGATGCGGTAGAAGTGGATGAATACTTGCCAAAACGTCCTTATCTGATTCGTGCCATGCATGAGTGGATTACAGATAATGGTTTAACGCCTCATATTGTTGTAGATGCTGTTGAAGAGGAATTACAGGTGCCTGGGCAATATATTTCTGAAGGTAAAGTTGTATTTAATATAAGTTCTTCAGCAACACGCAATCTTGTTTTAGATAATAAAATGGTTACCTTTCAGGCTCGGTTTGAGGGAGTTAATCGCCATATATCAGTACCTACACTATCAGTAATTAGCATTTATGCTCGTGAGACCGGACAAGGTATGATATTTACTGATGAAACAGATGCTCTACCTACTAAACCTTCTTCTGATAAAGTAAATAGAAGCACGCCACCATCGCTAAAAGTTGTTAAATAATTTATTACTTTGATGCATGGCGTCAAATGAATAAGACACTTTTTAGCTACACCTGCTAATTGTTAAGCAAAGCTGCGTCTATCAAATCACAGAGACAGTGTATGATTAGGATGTGAGTTTCTTGAATTCTACAAGTGCGATCACTTGGCACTCGGATTTCTATGTCACTTGGCTTAAGTATTTTGCAAAGAGATCCGCCATCTCCACCTGTCAATGCAACTACTTTTAATTTTTTTTCATGTGCGGTTTCTGCTGCTTTTAAGATATTTTTAGAATTTCCAGAGGTTGTTATGGCAAAAAGTACATCACCGTCTTGACTAAGCGCACGTAGTTGTCTGGAAAAAATATCTTCATATGTATAATCATTTGCTATAGCAGTAATTGCAGAGCTATCCGTCGTTAGCGCAATAGCTGGTAGCCCAGGTCGCTCCATTTCAAAGCGTCCCAGCAGTTCTCCAGAAAAATGCTGAGCGTCGGAAGCAGATCCCCCGTTACCACAGCTAATGATTTTTCTATCGTTAATAAGGCACTGTGTAAGGATCTCGGCACCTTTCTGAATAGCTGGAAAGAGATGCTCAGATGCTTGTTTGACGGATACACTCTCTTGAAAATGTGCTAGCAGGCAGTCATCTGTATTCATCAAGCTCTCCAAAAACTAAAACATAACGTGGGCAGATATGAATAATTACCAGCAATGATAATAAGGGTCTCTTTATTGTCTGTATTGGTCAAATGTTTGATCATGTTTTGATTTGCTTGGAAAAAACCTATATCTCTTTATGGTAATAGGGGAGTTTTCTCGTCAAGAGGAAGTGGCATGCCATCCCTATATTGAGCAAAGGGCAACAGTCTGCTTATCTTTCCATCAATGCCTAAACTTAGTTCACCAGATAAAGCATTCACTGATGTGACTTCTTCTGGTTGATTGTGTAGCAGTGATACTAGGCGATAAGCATCAAAACCAAACCCATAAAATCGCAACCATAATGGCGATGATCTTTGAGGCCAATGAGTTTCTAAAGACGATTTTAACTTTTCATTTGCCTCATTTTCTAACAAGATCCACGGGGTATCGGGAAAAATCACTCCATTTAGATCAGATTCCCTTGAATTGCTTTGGTTAACCTCAGAAGTGGTATATGTAGGAATGTCTCCAGCATAGTAAAAACGTAATTGTGGTATTAACAATCTGCCGGCATTTGCATCTGAAGCAACGAAAATCACATCAATATCCTGCCTCCTTCTAGGTTCAAATTCTAGTGGAACGCCCAAGTTGGCAGCTAGTCTTTGGCGACGGCCATTGCTTTTATCAATGTTAAGTAGCGTTGTTATATCGAATGAAAAATCTTGACTATTATTGTCATAACTTTTGTGCTGTAGGATTTCCCCTCCTAGCTTTTCAAATTCGTCACGAAAGCTAGCAAGAAGGCGCATACCCCAATCACTGTTTTGAACAACAGCGATCGCATTTGAGGAGCCCGCATTTATTGCGTGTTGTGCAATTGCTCGCGCTTCATCCTCTGGCGCTAATGAAAATTGATAGACGAATTGAGATGATGAGTTTTGATTATCGATTGAATTTAATGCAAGAGTTGGTACAAGCCCCACATTATTAATTATCTCTTCTACTTCTGATTTAAGAAGCGGGCCCACAATGAAATCAGCGCCTTCAATCTGCGCTCTGAAATAGGCTTCTTCAGATCCTAAAGTGCTTGTATCATAAAATTTAAGAGATGTGCTGGTCTCATTAGATATTAATTCTGTGTTTTCAAAATGAGCTGCAATAAAACCATCTCTAATAGCTCTTGCTTCTCTTCGTTGGGCACCATTAAAAGGTAATAGGATCGCTATTTTCTCTGGATATTTGTTAGTGGATTTCGGGTCTACTAGCAGATCAACTATTAATACCTTGGCTGCTGGATGATCTAAATTAGATTGACGCCAGTCGAGCAGTTTATCGCGCAAATCAAATTCATTTTCTTTTGATAAAAAAGCGATTGGATAGAGTTGTATCCAACCGTCTATTAAAGGGTCACCTGTATATTCCGGCCCAGACTGTTTGGTCTGTTCCGCTAACCCTGCCCAGATTGTTCTTTGGTTTTCAAGAATCTGCGAGTAGTTTTCGAGACTAGATTCTCGTTGTACCAAAACAGACAATGCCTCATGCATGCGGCCCATGCCGAAAAAAGCTCGTCCTCGAATCGCTTGAATTTCTGTCATAACCTCGTCGGTATAAGGTTGTGGTACTTGTTTTAACGTTTCGAGAGCTTCTGACGGTTCTCCTTCATAAATATCAATTTCAGCTAGTAACAAAAATACTCGTTGTTCCTGCGCGGAATTTGCTGTTAGCTGAGCACGTGTAAGCCAGATTCTTGCGGTTGTGTGATCGTGGAGAAGGAGCAGCAGCTGTGATCCATTAATAAGATGCGTGGTTCGAGTATTTCCGGTGGACCTATCAATAAGGAGCTCGTACACTCGAATTGCCTGTTCTAGTTCATCTGCTTCCGCTAATTGTAGAGCCCTTTCTATAAGGGATTCCGTATCTAGGGATAGCATTGGGTTTTGGGGCGCGCATCCACCTATTATCATTACAACCATTAGCGAGACTATCAATTTATGAAAATTCATGGTTACTAGACCTTGCATATGTGGCTTTTCTACAGGCAGCATGTGTTCATGAGCAAAGACTCTACCGGAATACTTTACGTTGTGGCTACGCCTATTGGCAATTTAGATGATCTTAGCGCTCGGGCTAAAAAAATTCTTAACAAAGTGGATCTTGTGGCAGCTGAGGATACCCGCCGAACTCTAGGATTGCTATCTTCTATTGATATCAAGAATAGACTTATTTCCTATCACAAACATAATGAGTCTAAGCAGACACCTGTCCTTTTGGAGAAATTAAAGCGAGGAGAAAGTATAGCGCTGGTAAGTGATGCAGGTTCACCGCTACTCAGTGATCCTGGTTCAATATTGATCAAAGCTGCCCGTTCTTCAAAGGTGTCAATAGTGTCTGTACCGGGACCTAGCGCGATCACAAGTGCACTATCCATAGTTGGATTACCTGCAGATCAATTCGTCTTTGAGGGATTTCTTCCCAGAGGTGTGGCTGCTAAGGCTGATCGGCTTGCCCAGCTCGCTGCTGATCCTAGAACCATCGTCATTTTTGAATCAGTCCATCGTTTGGTTATTACTATGAAGGCTATCAAAAGATATTTTGGCCCCAGTCGACACATGTTTATCGCAAGAGAGCTGACAAAGGTGCATGAAAGCATTTATGAGGGAACGACAGAAAGTCTGTATGGACAACTGGATAACAACATCCCCTTGAAGGGAGAGTTTGTTTTGTTAATTAGTGGCAACGAAGAGCTAAATACGATTGGAGATGATGAATTAATCAGGGTTTTCGGTTTGCTTATAGGCCAAATGTCTCCCAAAGCAGCAGTTACTCTCACAGCCAAAATAACTGGAGCTTCAAGAAATCGGGTTTACGCAGTAACGCGAAGCATTCCTGGAAATAGCATCTCATCTGGTAACCTATAGCTAGGAGTCGGCCGGGCAGTCGCCGGGGTAAGCCCTGGAGGAAAGTCCGGGCTCCATTGGGCAGGGTGCCAGGTAACACCTGGGGGGCGTGAGCCTATGGAAAGTGCCACAGAAAATATACCGCCAGTCTGGTGACTGGTAAGGGTGAAATGGTGCGGTAAGAGCGCACCGCACAGGTGGTAACACCTGTGGCATGGCAAACCCCACCCGGAGCAAGACCGAATAGAGGAGCGCAAGAGTGTGCCCACACGAGTTCCCGGGTAGGTTGCTAGAGGTATGCGGTGACGCTAACCCAAGATGAATGACTGCTCTCGACAGAACCCGGCTTATAGGCCGACTCCTATTTTTTATGAATTTTTGTATTCATTTAAAGGTAAATCTAGAACTACACCATAAACCATTGATTTTCTGTCTCCAAAAGATTGGTTTCAAGCTTTTCCAAAGCTCCTAACTCTCTGTCAAACAAAAAAAAATTCTTTTTTCGGGTTGACACTAACCTGTTGGTCTCCCTATAGTGCTAAGAAGTGGTAAAAAGTGGGAAAAAATGGGCTAAATATGTTTCGTGGGGCTTCAAAAGTAACCCTAGATACGAAAGGGCGTATGGCTATACCAAGTCGATACCGAGAACGTCTGTTAAATCGGGCTAATGGGGCTTTGGTAGCTACTGTTGATCGTGACTATTGCCTACTTCTCTATCCTTTGCCTGATTGGGAGGAAATTGAGCGGAAGTTAGTTCGTTTGCCAGCTCTAAATAAACAAGCACGCAGACTACAGCGTCTCATGGTGGGTTATGCCACGGAACTAGAAATGGATGGACATGGGCGTGTGCTGCTGTCTAGGGAACTTAGAGATTTTGCAGGTTTGGATAAGCAAGCAATGTTAATAGGCCAAGGAAACAAATTTGAGCTGTGGGACGCTGATCGGTGGAGTGCACGTCGGGATGAGTGGTTATCGGATGATGGTGCCGATGGTACGGACCTACCGGCGGAACTTGAGTCACTGTCTCTATAAAGCTCTAGGCGGGGTGAAATATGACTGGCCATCAGCCGGTGCTGATGAATGAAGTGATAGAGGAATTAGTTCATAACAAAGATGGTTTGTACATCGATGGAACCTACGGACGTGGTGGACATAGTGCTCAAATTCTTATGCAGCTTGGGGAACAGGGTAGATTGTTAGCGCTAGATAAAGACCCAGCGGCAGTCGAGCATGCTAAGGCAAGCTTGGCATCAGATCCCCGTTTCTCAATTAAATATGGTGGATTTGAGGACGTTGAAGAGCATGTTGAGTCTTGGCTGCAGGGTCAGGGTCTTTCTGGGGTTTTGCTTGACCTGGGGGTTTCATCTCCACAACTTGATGACCCGCAGAGGGGATTTAGTTTTCTGAGAAATGGTCCTTTAGACATGAGAATGAATCCCAAGGGTGGAGTCAATGCAAAAGATTGGTTGCGAAAAGTAAGTGAAGAAGAGCTAGCGGAGGTTTTGCGTAGACTAGGTGAGGAGCCACGCGCAAAAAAAATCTCCCGAGCCATTATACGAGCTAGGGACAAGAGCCCAATTACAACCACCAGTCGGCTAGCAAATATCGTTATTGATATTTCTCCGGGCGGAGCCCACCGCATTCACCCTGCGACACGGACTTTCCAAGCTATTCGAATGCATATTAACAAGGAACTTGAATCGCTTCACAAAGGACTTAATGCTTGCACGAACTTATTAGGTAAGGGCGGTAGGTTGTGTGTAATAAGTTTTCACTCACTGGAAGACCGTCTTGTTAAGAGGTTTATGGCACGGCAAGCAAGAGGAGATCCTGCTTATATTGGTTTGCCTGATATTCCGGTTGAAGCCCGTCCTATCCTGCGTCTGGTTGGTAAGTTAATAAGACCTACAAATAAAGAGGTTGAGTCGAACCCACGTTCGCGCAGCGCCAAACTTAGAGTCGCAGAGAGACTAAAGGCCGCTTTTTCATGATTCAACGCATACAACTATTTTTAATTTTGCCTATAGGTATTGCTCTTGTTTTGTCTGGAGTGGGGGTTATTAAGGCTAAGCATGAAGCACGGCAGTTTTTTATAGAGCTTGAAGCGTTAAATCGTGAAAGGGATCGCTTACAAGTAGATTGGGGTCGACTTCAGCTTGAGCAGAGTACTTGGGCAGCGCACCCTCGTGTGGAGAAGATAGCGCAGGAAAGACTTGACCTGAATAGACCAGAAGCCAATGAAATAGTTGTGCTTACGGGGGTTGTTGAATGAGCCCTTATCAAAAAAAGCAGCCCTTCAATTGGAGAAGATGGAGAACTTTGTTATTGCTTTCAGGGGTTTTAGTAGCTGGTGTGATTTTAGAAGGCCGTATTCTTTATCTGCAGGTTTTCAATAAAGATTTTCTTTCAGCTCAGGGCAATGATCGACATGTTCGCACGGTACAAATCTCAGCACATCGCGGTTCAATTACTGATAGGAATGGTGAACCCTTAGGCGTTAGTACCCCAGTGGATAGCATTTGGGCAAATCCACAGAAACTTAGGCCAGCAATGAACCGACTAGGGGAGTTAGCCCAAATTCTAGAGTTAGATGAAGACTGGTTAGCTAGACGAATAACTAGCAATCTGGAAAGAGAGTTTGTTTATCTGCGTCGCCATATGCGTCCAGATCATGCAGCCAGGGCTCTTCAGGCAGGAATACCCGGTATTGCAACTTTAAGAGAATATCGGCGTTACTACCCAGCGGGCGAAGTTGTTGGCCACTTGGTTGGTTTTACAAATATTGATGATGTAGGCCAAGAAGGTCTCGAATACGAGTTTGATTATTGGCTTCGGGGTGAAAGCGGAGCGAAACGAGTTATCAAGGACCGACTAGGTAGAGTTATAGAAGACGTTGAATTGGTTTCCCCAGCAAGACCGGGAAAAACACTTCGTGCAAGTTTGGATCTCAGGCTACAGTACTTAGCCTATAGAGAATTAAAGAGGGCAATTGAAGAAAATCAAGCTATATCGGGTTCTATTGTCGTCCTAGACGTAGAAACCGGAGAGGTGCTAGCTATGGTAAATCAGCCCTCGTATAACCCTAACGATCGTTCTCAGTTTAATGCTACTAGATATAGAAATCGTGCGGTCACGGATATATTTGAGCCAGGTTCAAGCATTAAGCCATTTGTTGTTGCAGCAGCTCTGGAGACTGGGCGTTACCAGGCCAATTCCCTAGTAGACACATCACCAGGTTATTTGCGTCTAGAGGGGCAACTTATTACTCAAGATAGCAATAATCTTGGGGAAATAGATGTTACAACGATTCTTGCTAAATCTAGCAATGTAGGTGTAGCTAAACTTGCGCTTGATCTAGATCAAGAGATGCTTTGGTCGGCGCTATCTAGATTTGGGATTGGTCGTGTTACGGATAGTGGTTTTCCGGGCGAATCAGCAGGAGTGCTAAATGACCCTCAGTACTGGCGACCCGTAGGCCAAGCTACATTAGCTTATGGTTACGGCCTATCAGTTACCTCGCTGCAGCTTGCACAGGCATACGCTGTTATTGCTGCAGACGGATTGAAGCGTCCAATATCTTTAGTGGCATTAGATGAGCCTTCAAATGCAGAGCGCTCTATATCTATAGAAACGGCAACTGCACTTAAAGGGATGCTTGAAGCAGTCGTCTCTCCTGTTGGTACAGGCAATAGGGCAGCAATTAATCATTTTCGTGTTGCCGGGAAAACTGGCACTGCCTGGAAGTCTGGCATAGGCGGTTATTCTGAAGATCGGTATTTAGCTGTTTTTGGTGGTTTTGCTCCAGTCGTTAATCCCAAGCTAGCGGCGGTAGTAGTAATCGATGAGCCTCGCGGAGAGGCTTATTACGGTGGTGATGTTGCGGCACCCGTTTTTTCTAGAATTATTGACGGCGCCCTTCGTTTGCTTGCAGTTGCACCGGATGCTTTGCCTGAGCCTCTGATAACAGCTGTTTCCCACGCAGAAAATGTTCCCAGAACAGAGGAACACCAATGATGGCGGCTATGGTTGCAACAGCAATGAGCCTTAGTGAACTGCTGAATTGTGTTCAAGCTGATATTAGCGGAATAAGAATTACTGATTTGGTTTCTGATAGCCGACAAATTCAACCAGGAGCTGCTTTCTTAGCCCTTAAGGGGGATGAAACTCACGGGCTAGAGTTTGCAAGTGAAGCAGTAGAGCGAGGCGCAAATGTTGTGCTTTATGATCCAGACATTGGTTCTTCCCAATCTTTTAGAAAAAAACCACAGAATCTTTTGGGTGTTCCTGTCGTAGCTATTCCTGATTTAAGCAGTCGGTTAGGGGAGCTAGCTGCACGTTTTTATTCTGTTGCTGATATTAGCCCACGTTTAGTCGGCATTACTGGCACTAATGGCAAAAGCACTGTGGCTTATTTGGCGGCGCAGGCACAGACGCTTCGGGGTTATCCCAGTGCGTATATAGGAACTATTGGTTTTGGAATACCTCCAAAGCTAGAGCCACAACTGCTTACTACTCCAGACTGCTTGAGCCTTCATCGCGCACTTGCTGCGTTTAATGTGACGCATGCAGCAATAGAAGTTTCCTCTCATGCTCTTTCTCAGGATCGAATTGCTGGACTTGAATTTGAAACGGCCGTTTTTACTAATTTATCAAGAGATCATTTGGATTATCACGGGAACCTAGAGGACTACCAAGCGACTAAGGCCCGACTATTTCAGCTACAGGGTTTGCGTAAGGCAGTTCTTTTTAGTGATGACTCCTTTGCTGTTTCATTGGCTCATCAAATGGATAGATCTATTGAGCAGACCAGTGTTAGTTTGAAAAACAAAGCTAACTTGAAAGGTAGGTTAATAGATTCTGGGCTTCAGGGGATTACAGTCTCGGTTTCAAGTAGTACGAACCAGCAGAGAGTAGATATACAAAATGAAGGATTGATTACCTCACCTTTGGTTGGCGATTTTAATGCAGAAAATCTTGTGCTTGCGCTTGGTGTTTTGCTTAGTTGGGATGTGCCCTTTGATGAAGCTTGCGCTGTGTTGAGCGCTTGTAAAGCCCCGCCTGGTCGCATGGAAATTTTAAGAGGTTCCTCTAGTCAGCCTACAGTCGTTGTCGATTACGCACATACACCAGAGGGGCTGGAACGTGTTCTAAATAATTTGCGTATCTTGGCTAGCGCTGACTTATGGTGTGTGTTCGGCTGCGGTGGTGAAAGGGATGCGGGTAAGCGTGCTCTCATGGGGGCTTCTGCAGCTCGTTTTGCCGATCATATTGTAATTACAGATGACAATCCTCGAGGAGAAAATCCAAGAATAATTATTGACGAGATAAGACGCGCAGTAATTGATCATCCAGATGTCCGAATTGAGCATGATCGTGCTAAAGCAATAAGGGAAGCTTTAGTTAGAGCAGGCCCAAAAGATCTGGTGCTTGTGGCCGGCAAAGGCCACGAGACTTGGCAATACAGGGCAGGGAAGAAACATAAATTTGAAGATGTTGCTGTAGTAAAACAGACATTAGGAGAATACGCGTGATGCCACGGACGCTTTCTGCTGCTGCACAAGAAGCCGGTGGTGAGCTTGTTGGTCTTGATGCCGTTTATAGCTCTGTAAGTATAGACAGTCGAAAGCTTGATTCTGGGGATCTGTTTGTCGCAATCGCCGGTGAAACATTTGATGGTAATGATTTTGTTGCTGATGCGCATTCTAAAGGAGCAGCTGGCGCACTAGTTTCTCGATTGACTTCTGTGCCACTTCCTCAAATTCATGTGACAGAGACTAGACAGGCTTTTGGCCGCATTGCTAAAGCCTGGCGCAAAAATTTTTCTATTCCGGTAGTTGCTGTTACGGGCAGCAATGGCAAAACCACAGTAAAGGAATTAATAGCTAATATTTTAAGTAGTAGTCAGAGAGTATGTGTAACTCACGGCAACTTAAACAATGAACTGGGCGTCCCGTTAACACTGCTTAAACTAAATAAGAAACACGAAGTCCTGGTGATTGAACTTGGAGCAAATTGTGCGGGGGAGATTGATTATCTGAGTAAGCTTGTGAAGCCAACAGTGGGAGTCATCACTAATGCCAATGCAGCGCATTTAGAAGGCTTTAAGTCTATTGCGGGGGTTGCTGAGGCTAAGGGAGAACTCCTAGATAATATAGTCTGTTCAGGAACAGCTGTTGTTAATGCAGATGATGAGCATTGTGCTGAGTGGTGCAATAGGAGTAATGCGAGTCAAATATTGACATTCGGGATAAAAGCTCGAGCAGATTGCACAATTATTGGCGAGATAAAATCTGAGCCAAGTGGCTCACATTTCACGCTTTGTTTGCCCGATGCTTCTCAGGTTGATGTTTTGCTGCCTCTATTGGGCATGCACAATGTACTGAATGCGCTAGCTGCATCGACTGTGGCTTATACACTTGGTGTATCAAAAGAGGAGATAAAAAGGGGATTAAGCCAAGCTAGCGCTGTAAATGGCCGCTTAAATATATTGCCTAGTCGTAGCGGCGCTAAAATTATTGATGATACTTACAATGCCAATCCAGATTCGGTGCGTGCTGCGTTAAATTGCTTAAAAGATTTGAGCGGTCGGCGTGTTTTTGTATTAGGTGACATGGCAGAGCTTGGGGAGACCAGCATCGATCTCCATCAAGAAATAGGAACTTATGCTAAAGATTGTTGCGATTTTTTCTTTACAGTAGGTGATCTTAGTCTGCATGCGGCAAAAGCCTTCGGACATAAAAGTGTTTCTTTCTCCAATATAACTTCTCTTCAACAGGCACTTGAACCGCTATTAACTGAAAACACTGTGTTATTGCTCAAAGGTTCTCGATCGATGGGTCTAGAGCGAGTGGTGGAATTGATTATTAGAGGCCAGAAAGATAGGGAGTGTTCCCTGTGTTGATCTATGTGACAGACTATCTTGCTCAGTTCCATTCCGGGTTTAATGTATTTAGTTATCTCACGCTGCGAGCAATATTAGGTGCGCTTACAGCTTTAATATTGTCCTTTGCAATGGGTCCGTTATTCATTCAGCGTCTATCATCACGTCGAGTAGGTCAGTCTATTCGCAAGTTAGGCCCGGAGAGTCACTTTCCTAAGGCTGGAACACCAACCATGGGGGGGGCATTAATTTTAGTGTCAATATTGGCTGGCACTTTACTTTGGGCAAATCTCAGCAATCGGTTCGTCTGGATAGTTTTGATTACAACAATAGCATTTGGCGCTATTGGATTTTTTGATGACTACAAGAAGTTAGTTCTCGGTAGTAGTGAAGGGCTCAGAGCTTCCACAAAATTTTTCTGGCAGTCTTTAGTTGGGGGCTCCGCAGCTTTGATGCTCTACATGACAGCTGAAAATCCAGCAGTTGAGCATGCCTTGCTTATTCCATATTTTCCTAATTTGCTTATTCCTCTTAGTGGAATTGTGTACGTTGGGTTTGCCTACTTAGTGATAGTGGGCTCATCAAATGGGGTAAATCTAACTGACGGGCTTGATGGTTTGGCCATTATGCCAGCAGTTCTTGTTGGTTCTGCGTTAGGTATTTTTGCTTATGTTGGTGGCAATACTGTGTTTTCTTCTTATCTCGGCATTCCGTATGTTCAGGGTGCAGGTGAGATGCTTGTTTTCTGTGCGGCCCTGGCTGGCGCCGGTCTGGGCTTTTTGTGGTTTAACACTTATCCAGCTCAAGTTTTTATGGGCGACATCGGAGCGCTAGCTCTTGGTGCCGCTCTTGGGTTGGTGGCAGTGGTTGTGAGGCAGGAGCTTATATTGCTCATTATGGGCGGTGTGTTTGTCGTTGAAACCGTTTCAGTAGTTATACAGGTTGCCTCCTACAAGATGACTGGCCGGCGCATTTTTCGAATGGCCCCACTACACCATCATTTTGAGTTAAAAGGGTGGGCTGAGCCAAAGGTGATTGTTAGGTTCTGGATTATAACGGTAGTTCTAGTGCTTATTGGTCTAGCCAGCCTAAAAATCAGATGAAAACTGTTTAGTGAAAATAAAGTTTTGAATAGGCTTTTTAGAAGAATGTAATGAGGGATAAGTGAAGTTTAAAGCAGAGGGTAACCGTACTTTAGTTGTGGGTTTAGGAGCCACAGGACTTTCCGTGGCTCGCTTTCTGGCGGAGTGCGATGAAGATGTTCTTGTTATTGATAGTCGTCCGTGTCCCCCTGGCCTTGAGCATTTACAAGATTGTTTTCCTAAAGTTCAGATTGTTTTAGAAAATTTAGATTCCTGTTGGTTAGAGCACGCATCCCGAGTGATACTTTCTCCAGGGTTAAGCCTAGCTATACCCATCGTCAAGGAAGCTAGGCGTTTAGGCATCCCGATCGTAAGTGATATAGATCTTTTTTTCGAAAAAGCTGAGGCTCCTGTAATAGCTGTAACCGGTTCAAATGGGAAAAGTACAGTGGTGACTCTGTTAGAGCGTGCCTTATCTGCGACGGGAAAAAAAGTGGCTGCGGGTGGTAATCTTGGGCCTCCAGCGCTTGATATTTTGAGCCCAGATACTCAGATATATGTACTGGAAATTTCTAGTTTTCAAATGGAAACTACCGACAATTTTCACCCTAAAGCAGCTGCGGTTCTTAACATTTCACCAGATCATTTGGATCGACATGGAAGTTTAGATAACTATGTTTTTTTAAAATCTAAACTAGCTCATGATGCAAAAACACTAATTTATAATTGGGACGATAAAATAGTTAAAAAAATGGGTCAGACCCATGCCCAATCTATACCATTCTCAGTGCGAGAAAAACTTGAGGTAGGGTATTCATCGATTGATAGTAAGGACGGTCGTTGGCTATGTAAGGATGGGGTTCCGGTTTTACAGGCAGACGAACTTACTCTTCCTGGTATGCATAATGAAGCTAATGCACTAGCTGCGCTAGCACTAGTTAGTGTTGTTGAGAAAGATCATCCTCAGCCACAACTGCAAGCTTTACGAGAGTTTTCTGGGCTTCCTCACCGTTGTCAGCTAGTTGCTGAATCAGAGGGAATTTTATTTGTTAACGACTCAAAAGGAACTAATGTTGGAGCAACAGTTGCGGCCTTAAAAGGGTTTTCTGGACCGTTGGTCCTAATAGCTGGCGGCCAGAGCAAAGATGCGGATTTTTTCCCCTTGTTAGAAGCAGCTCAGGATAGGCTTGTCGGTTTAGTAGCTATTGGCCAGTCTGCCATAGAGCTTGAAACCGTTTTTAAGTCAAATGCTTCGGTTTTAAATGCAGCATCTATGAAAGAAGCAGTTGCAAATGCAATCCAGTTTGCTAGGCATGCCCATGAATCCCCTGTTACCGTTTTAATGTCGCCAGCTTGTGCAAGTTTTGACATGTTTGATAACTATCAGGCACGTGGAGAGGCTTTTGCTCATGCAGTTAAGGAACAACTGCAATGAATAAAAGTTTAAGCATAAAAACATTCAACTTTGATCCAACTTTTTTTTCAGCTGTTATTGGGCTGCTTATGATTGGCTCGATAATGGTTAGTTCTGCATCTATAACGATGGCAGAAAATAGTATCGGGAATCCACATTATTTTTTGTTTAGACATATTGGCGCCCTTGGGATTGGTTTAATGGGCGCAATTATTGCTTCGATTACTCCAACGGAGTTCTGGTATCGAACAAATGGAATTTTGTTGATATCAGCAATGATGTTATTAGTTTCGGTCGAAATCCCAGGTCTTGGTCATACAGTTAATAACAGTACTCGATGGTTAGATTTAGGGCCAGTGACATTGCAACCATCAGAACTTGCGAGATTTTGTTTGTTACTTTATTTGTGTGGGTACATAGTTAGACATCAGTCTGAGCTCAATACCAAAATGATTGGGTTCATAAAGCCGATGGCAATAATTTCAGTAGCCTGTGCCTTATTGTTGAAAGAGCCTGATTTCGGCGCAACAGTTGTGTTAACTGCAACGAGCCTTGGGTTGCTATTTGTAGGTGGGGCCCGTCTTCGTGATTTTTTTGTAAGTTTCTTATTTGCGGTAGCAATTCTAGGTGTACTCGCAATGCAAACGAGAGAACGTTTGGAACGCTTAACTACATTCTTAGATCCATGGGCAGATCCCTTCGAAAGTGGTTTTCAGTTAACTCAGTCACTTATTGCGATAGGTCGAGGTGACTTGTTTGGTGTTGGTTTGGGTGAAAGCGTCCAAAAACTTTTTTATCTTCCAGAAGCTCATACTGATTTTGTTTTTGCAGTAATGGCGGAGGAATTAGGATTTGTTGGGGTAACGCTAACAATTATATTGTTTGGAATTGTTGTTTTTAAAGCAATCTCTATTGGGCCTCGAGCAGGTGGTATGAATATGCCTTTCCAGGGCTTGGTAAGCACAGGGATAGGACTTACGTTGGGATTTCAAGTATTTATAAATATCGGGGTTAATGCAGGGATGCTTCCTACAAAAGGGTTAACTCTTCCACTAATTAGTTATGGTCGTACTAGTCTTGTTGTAACGCTAATAATGCTTGGTATTTTAGCTCGTGTTTATCATGAAATAAAAAATGCAGAACAAGAGATGTCAATTCGAAAAGCTAGGAAGCAATCGCAATGAGCAAAGGACCAATAATGATTTTGGCAGGAGGTACTGGTGGGCATGTTTTTCCTGGATTAGCAGTAGCAAAAGAAATATCTAAGTCTTCAGTTTCGGTAGTTTGGATGGGTACCCGCAAGGGGCTTGAAGCTAAGGTTGTACCTGAGGAAGGAATTGAAGTTGAGTGGATCTCAGTAACTGGTCTTAGAGGTCGAGGAATTATGGCATGGGTGTTTGCTCCATTTAGGCTGGCATTAGCTTTGTTTCAGGCTTTTATGGCTATGCGCCGTCGCCGGCCTGCTGCCGTATTGGGATTTGGCGGGTTTGTATCTGGACCTGGCGGTGTTGCAGCGTGGCTTATGGGAAGTCCTCTTTTAATTCATGAGCAGAATGCAGTAGCTGGGACAACAAATCGTATTCTTACACGATTTGCAAAACATACTTTCCAAGCTTTTCCAGATAGTTTTCCAAAAAGTGTTGATGCGGAGTTAATTGGAAATCCTGTGCGATCTGAAATAGTAACTTTATATGATGCATATGATGTATCTAAAAACCGAGATTCGGTTGATTGTATAAAGAGGTTGAGGCTTTTAGTTCTTGGTGGAAGTCAAGGAGCAAAAGCACTCAATCTGAGGGTTCCTGAGGCTCTGGCTGAGTTGCCACAAAATGTGCGCCCTGATGTGTGGCATCAGGCTGGTCGTGGTTTAACTGAAGCGCGTGAGGCTTATAGCAAGTACAGTCTAAAAGTTCGCCTAGATGATTTCATTGATGATATGCAAGCAGCTTATTCATGGGCAGATCTGGTTATCTGTCGAGCTGGAGCATTGACCATTGCTGAATTATCGCTTGCTGGGCTAGGAGCTATTTTAGTTCCTTATCCTTATTCAACTGATGATCATCAGTTGCGGAATGCTCAAAATTTTGTTTCTGGTGGTGCTGGAATTGTAATCCCACAAAATGAATTCACACCCGAAAAGCTATCAAAAGAGCTTAATCGCATCCTTTTAGATTCAAATAGTCTGATATCTATTTTTGCTAACAATGCTCGGGCCCAAGCTTTACCTGAAGCCTCTAAAAATCTTGCAAAAGCATGTTTTCAATATGCGGGGGTGCAAACATGAGTGGTCAAATGGGCACAATTAAGTATATACATTTTGTAGGAATTGGCGGTGTTGGTATGGGTGGAATTGCCGAGGTGCTAATTAATCTGGGGTATGCTGTTCAGGGCTCTGATATCAAGCCTAATACAGTTACTGAAAGACTTGTTAGTCTTGGTGCCAATGTAACATTTGGTCATGATCCAGGTCATATTGGAATGGCTGATGTGGTAGTGGTTAGCAGCGCTATTGCTCCGGATAACCCTGAAGTGATTGAGGCAAATAGCCGTCGTATACCCGTTGTCCAGAGAGCAGAAATGCTAGCGGAGTTAATGAGATTTAGGAGCGGCATTGCCGTAGCTGGTACTCATGGAAAAACCACAACAACCAGCCTTATATCCAGTGTTCTTTTTGAAGGAGGACTTGATCCAACGTTTGTCATTGGCGGCCGACTTGCCAGTGTCAACGCAAATGCAAAATTGGGAGAAGGAAGATATCTAGTAGCGGAAGCTGATGAAAGTGATGTTTCTTTCTTGCATTTACAGCCTTTTATTGCAGTGATTACGAATATCGATGCAGATCATTTAGAGAGTTATGAGGGGGATCTTAATCGGCTTAAACATGCATTTAGAGATTTTTTGCATAACCTACCTTTCTACGGCCTTGCTGTAATGTGTCACGATGATGAAAATACCAGAAAGCTTATTCCAGAATTAGGAAGACGCGTGGTGACCTATGGATTATCCGAGGGGTCAGATATCCGAGCAGAGAATTTTAAGTCAACTGGATTGTCAACTTCATATGTTGTACGCCGAGCTGCACGTGAACCACTGTCTCTCAAAGTCAACCTTCCAGGACAGCACAATTTATTAAATTCACTAGCGGCCGTCAGCGTTGCTACAGAACTTGGTGTTTCCGATCATGCAATTAAAAAAGCATTATTAGAGTTTTCAGGAATTGACCGAAGATTCCAAGTGTTAAGCACAGTTGCAACTAACAAGGGTCTTGTAACATTTGTAGATGATTATGCGCATCATCCTACGGAAATCGCTGTTACCTTGCAGGCTGCTCGAGAAGCTTGGCCAGATAATCGGATTGTTGTTGTGTTTCAGCCTCATCGCTATACGCGAACTTACGCGCTTATGGATGATTTTTCAAAGGTGTTATCTGAGGCAGATGTTTTGCTATTAACTGAAGTCTTTGGTGCTGGAGAAGATCCGATTGTAGGTGCGGATGGGCGTGCTCTTGTTAGGGCAGTGCGCTCCCGTGGATGTACAGAGCCTGTTTTTGTAGAGCAACTTGAATCGCTTTCAAGCATCTTAAGCGGTGTTCTGAAAGCTGATGACATTGTATTGATGCTTGGAGCTGGAAGTATTGGTGCGTTGGCTAAACGCCTTCCTGATGAGCTTGCTGTCAAGGGGCCTATCCGGGTAAGTCAATGAGCATTGTGGTAAGTAATATGAATAAATCAATACAACCTCTCAGGAATGAGCCAATGAGTGCTCATACCTCTTGGCGAATAGGAGGCACTGCTGATTTATTTTACAAACCAGCAAGCGTTGATGAGCTTTCTGAGTTTCTCGCAGCGCAAGATGCCAAAACAGATATTCATTGGGTTGGTTTAGGATCCAATCTATTAGTTAGGGATGGAGGCATTCGAGGACTTGTGATCTGTACCCTTGACCTTCCAGCAAGGATTTCTCGGACAGGCAAAAGCGAAGTAAAAATTGGGGCAGGTGTGCCGTGCACGCTACTTGCGCGACAGTGTATGAGATGGAAACTTGGGCCAGCAGAATTTTTTGCCGGAATACCTGGTACCTTTGGTGGAGCGTTGGCAATGAATGCCGGTGCTTTTGGCGGGGAGACTTGGGATTGTGTTGAGACTGTCCAAACGATTGATCGAACAGGTACGGTTTTCAACCGAAATGCTACTGACTTTAAAGTAGGCTATCGCTCGGTATCAAATCCTTTTAATGAATGGTACTTAAGTGCAACACTTAAGTTTGAAGAGGATAGAGAAGCGGATTCCAGCAATATTTCAAAACTGATGCAAATGCGGGGTAGTAAACAACCTCTAGGTAAACGTAGCTGTGGGTCTGTTTTTAGAAATCCAGATTCTAGTTTTGCAGCAGAATTAATTGGGGCAGCTGGTCTCAAAGGGACTCGCATTGGGGGCGCCGTTGTTTCTGAGAAACACTCTAATTTCATTATTAATACTGGAGGGGCAAGTGCTGACGATGTAGAGAGATTAATTCATTTTGTACGCGATAAAGTGGCAGCTCAATCCGGTGTAATTCTGGAGCTTGAGGTTCAAATATTAGGTGAAAAGATAGAGTGAAAAAAACCAAAAGTAATCGTCGCAAAGTGATAAAAAAGGCCCAAAAGCTGCCTAAGCCAAATATAAATTGGACAAGGGCGCTAGTGCCAATTTGTTTTTTATCTGCATTTAGTGCATTGATACTAGGCGGACGTTTTTTACTTGATCATCCTGTTAGACAAATAGAAATTAAAGGTAGTTTTCAGCGTGTGACACCTATACAAGTAGAAGCCGTTATTGTTTCTGCTCTCACTGGCGGGTTTTTGTCGGCAAATCTTAATGAGCTTCAATATCAGGTAGAAGGTTTGGACTGGGTTGAAAGCGCACAAGTTACTCGAAGTTGGCCAGATAGGCTCAAAGTACGTGTAATTGAACATCGTGCTGCTGCCCGTTGGGGGTCTTCTGGACTTCTAAATTCTCAAGGCATACTTTTCACAGAGAATGCGCGTTACATGTTTCCTGAGTTACCACATTTGATGGGTCCTAAAGGTACAGAGGAGGAAGTGGCTAAACGTTACCTCAGTTTAAGAGCAAGGTTAGCTGAGGCAAACTTTACTCTGGAATCATTAGTGATGGATGAGAGAGGGGCTTGGCAAATCAAGCTCGAGAGTGGGCAGCAAATTCGAATAGGGAAGCGTGATGTTGACGAGAGGCTAGATCGCTTGTTTAAAGTTGTTGCGCCTTCATTAGCTGATCAATTCGATCGTATTCAGCATGTAGACCTTCGTTATTCAAATGGTTTTTCTGTTGGGTGGGCTTCTATTCAGGAAACACTGCAAACAGAGCAAAGCGAGGCACTAGGTAATGGCTAAGCGCGAAGAAAGGAAGTTGTTGGTTGGATTAGATATCGGAACTTCAAAAGTAGTTACAATCGTTGGCGAACTTTCCTCTGAGAATACACTTGAAGTAATAGGTATTGGGTCGCATCCCTCCAGAGGGCTTAAGCGAGGAGTGGTTGTAAATATTGAGTCTACTGTTCAATCAATTCAGAGGGCGGTCGAAGAGGCTGAGCTGATGTCGGGATGCGAAATTAATTCAGTTTATGCAGGTATTGCTGGTAGTCATGTTCGTAGTCTAAATTCCCATGGCATTGTTGCGATTCGGGACAAAGAGGTTAGTTCTGGAGATATTGACAGGGTTATAGATGCGGCACGGGCTGTGGCAATACCAGCTGATCAAAAAGTTTTGCATGTGCTGCCCCAAGAGTTTCTTATCGATTCCCAAGAAGGAATTCGCGAACCAGTTGGAATGTCTGGTGTTAGATTGGAGGCAAAGGTTCATCTTGTTACTGGCGCAGTGAGCGCCGCACAAAATATTGTTAAGTGTGTTCAACGTTGTGGTTTGGACGTGGAGGATGTGGTTCTAGAGCAACTTGCATCGAGTTTCTCTGTACTTACGGAAGATGAGAAAGATCTTGGAATCTGCCTGGTTGATATGGGAGGGGGAACTACAGATATTGCGGTTTTTCGGGGAGGGGCAATTCAACATACCGCAGTTATACCAATTGCTGGTGATCAGGTAACAAATGATATTGCAGTGTCACTTCGTACCCCTACCCAGCATGCTGAAGAAATAAAAATTAAATATGCTTGTGCGCTTTCTCAGCTTGCAAATCTAGAGGAAACAATTGAAGTTCCCAGTGTTGGCGATCGTCCCTCTCGGCGATTAGCACGACAAACACTTGCAGAGGTTGTTGAGCCACGGTACGAAGAACTTTTTTCTCTTGTGCGTGATGAATTACGTAGATCAGGATTTGAGGAGCTGATAGCAGCTGGAGTTGTATTGACGGGTGGTAGCGCAAAAATGGAAGGAGCAGTTGAATTAGCAGAGGAAATTTTTCATGTACCCGTCAGATTAGGTGTGCCGCAGTACGTTGAGGGTTTGGTAGATGTTGTTCGTAACCCAATTCACGCTACGGGAGTGGGGCTTCTTATATATGGCAAGGAAGCTTCTCAGTCTGAATCAGAGCATTCTAGTGCTAGAGCTGGAATCACTGGTGTTTTTGAAAAAATGAGTAGTTGGTTTCAAGGTAATTTTTAGGCATTTGCATTTTTAAGGAGTTTAGAAATGTTCGAGTTAATGGATGGACACAACGCGACAGCGTGTATAAAAGTAGTTGGAGTTGGGGGCGGTGGCGGCAATGCTGTTGGACAAATGATTACTTCAGGCATTCAAGGAGTAGATTTCATTTGTGCAAATACGGATGCTCAAGCTCTTAAAAATGCAAAGGTTAAGACTGGGATCCAAATAGGAACAGGCATTACAAAGGGTCTTGGAGCTGGCGCTAATCCAGAGGTTGGCCGACAAGCTGCCCAAGAGGACCGAGAGCGGATTCAAGACGTAATTGAAGGCGCAGATATGCTCTTTATTACCGCTGGTTTGGGTGGAGGAACAGGAACCGGAGCAGCCCCCGTTATAGCCCAAATGGCAAAGGAAATGGGTATTTTGACCGTAGCAGTAGTCACCAAGCCATTCATGATGGAAGGTGAAAAACGCATGCAAGTGGCGGAGCAGGGAATAACCGAGCTTGGACGTTATGTAGATTCCTTGATCACAATTCCCAATGAAAAGTTACTCACAGTTCTTGGGCCAGAGACTACGCTACTTGATGCATTTCAAGCGGCTAATCAAGTATTGCAAGGAGCAGTTCAGGGGATCGCAGACTTAATTACTCGTTCCGGGAAGATTAATGTTGATTTTGCAGATGTTCGAACCGTAATGTCTGAAATGGGTATGGCAATGATGGGCTCAGGAGTTGGTAGTGGTGAAGGTCGAGCAAGAGCCGCCGCCGAGGCAGCAATTTCTAGCCCATTGCTTGAGGATATTAATCTTGCTGGAGCTAATGGCATTTTAGTCAATGTCACAGCTGGAGAGGACCTGTCAATAGGAGAATTTCAGGAGATAGGAGAAGCAATTAAGGAGTTTGCTTCTAATGATGCTACGGTTGTTATTGGTTGGGTTTCAGATAAAAACTTGGACGATGAGATACGCGTTACGGTTGTTGCGACTGGTCTTGGCCAAGCTGCTGGGACTGGAGCAGGAGAGCCATTGCGTGTTGTGCGAAGCTCGGGAGCGATGGAGCCTAACTATTCGGATCTTGAAAAACCCGCTGTTCAAAGAAAGCGTGAAGTGGATGATGAGCCAACCGATTCTTTAGAACAAATGGAAGATCTCCTGGATATACCAGCTTTTTTGAGGAGGCAAGCTGACTGAATAGTATATTTGATTATATAAACTTCTGTTTCATAGCCCTATACTAGTCCCATTGTGGGAAAAGTTTTTGGGGCTAGAGCTCTTATATGTAAAGACATATTTATCAGAATTAAGCTTTTTGCGGAATATGGGTTAGATTTTTGAAGCAAAGAACACTCAAAGAATCAGTACAAGCTACTGGAATTGGTTTGCACAGCGGCGTGAAGGTATACATGACTTTGCGCCCTGCTCCACCGAATTCTGGAATTACTTTTCGGAGAATAGACCTTAGTAGCCCGGTGGATATCCCAGCAAGTGCACTAAAGGTTAGTCAAACAACATTAGGCACGACCTTAGAGCATCAGGACGCAAAGGTTGCGACTGTGGAGCATCTTCTTTCAGCTTTTGCCGGGCTTGGTATAGATAATGCGTTTGTAGATCTTACTGCACCAGAAGTGCCTATTATGGATGGTAGTGCAGCACCATTCGTTTTTTTATTGCAGTCAGCGGGGATTGAAGAACAAAACTCTTTGAAGCGCTTTATCCGTATAAAAAAAGCTGTTGAGGTTGGAGATGGTGAGAAGTGGGCTCGATTAACACCTCATAATGGATTTCGAATCAACTTTGAAATTGATTTTGATCACCCAGTGCTTCGGAAACATAGACAGAGTGCCAGCCTTGATTTTTCTACAACCTCGTTTATGAGAGAGGTAAGCCGAGCCCGAACATTTGGTTTTTTGACAGATATTGAAACCCTTAGAAAAAAGGATCTTACTTTGGGTGGAAGTATTGATAATGCGGTGGTTATGGATGAATACAGGGTGCTTAATGAGGATGGCCTAAGGTTCAGAGATGAATTTGTTAGGCATAAAATTCTCGATGCTGTTGGCGATCTTTACCTCTTAGGGCGTTGCTTAATTGGTGAATTTACAGGCTACAAGTCAGGTCATAATCTTAATAATCTCTTGCTTAGATCTTTGTTAGAGCAGGAGAGTCACTTTGAAGAAGTTGTTTTTGATGATGCCCAACATTCTCCTGTTTCGTATCAGTTGGCTCCGGGATAATCTTAAAAAGCCATGACTCAGAGCGCGTTAGCTCTATTCGTAGGAATGTGGAATAGTTTTAATCATTACGCGACGATCTCCCATCACTTTTGTGTAATAACGAACTCGAGCTGCCCACACTGGCGAGTCCATTATCAAAACGAGCTCACCTTTTTCATTGATGCTTGCATTCATCAGGTGTTTCGCAAGTTCGCTGGGAAGAGTTTTCTTAATGGATTTAGTCAAGCTTCGCTGATGTTCAACATTTATAAGTAATTCTTTAAGTTGCCCCTTTTTGAAGGATTCAGCTATAGGCTTTGGGTTATTCATTACTATAATTTACAGAGATTTTTTAATAATTACGTCTTGGTAATAGGATATAGGGAGTAGTGAGCATGTTAATAGATATCTATGAGGTTAAGTGATGATTGCGCTAAATTTTGCTTCAAAACCACTTCTATTTAATAACAGAGCCTGATATAGCGGTTTTTTCGGGCTTCATTTTCAAGAACGCACTATAATCTCGCCGTTAGGCCTACCTTAGGATTTCAATTGTTTGAAAAAACTTCCAATATATTGTCCAACATTTTTGGTAGTCGCAATCAGCGATTATTAAAAAGCTATGGTCAGATAGTCAGGCAGACTAATAAGCTGGAATCAGAGCTGAAGGGCCTTGATGATGAAATGCTGAGAGCAAAGACTCAGGAGTTTAAAGATCGACTCAATGCTGGCTATGCTTTAGATCTTCTGGTACCTGAGGCCTTTGCTGTTGTTAGAGAGGCATCTGTTCGGACTCTCGGAATGCGTCACTTTGATGTTCAACTTATAGGTGGTGTCGCTCTTCATCAAGGTAAGATTGCAGAAATGCGTACAGGCGAGGGTAAGACGCTAGTTGCAACACTATCAGCTTATCTGAATTCCTTGCCAGGCACTGGCGTTCATATAGTAACTGTCAATGACTATTTGGCTCAGCGCGATGCAAGCTGGATGGGCCCAATATATGAATTTTTAGGTCTCACCGTCGGTGTTGTAAAGGCAGGGCAAACTCAGGAAGAAAAAAAAGCTGCATATGCTGCGGATATTACCTACGGTACTAATAATGAATTCGGATTTGATTATCTACGTGACAATCTTTCGTTCCGACTTGAAGATCGCGTACAACGTGAACTTGGCTACGCTATTGTAGATGAGGTTGACTCAATTCTGATTGATGAAGCAAGAACTCCACTAATAATTTCTGGGCGTTCAGAGGAGAGTACCGATCTTTATGGGCAGATAAATAAACTTATTCCAAAGATGACTTTACATAACCCACCTTCTGG
>PBDA01000014.1 GCA_002718345.1 Rhodospirillaceae bacterium | reverse complement strand
TTATCAACTTTAGTTGTGTGTTCTTACGGCTTGGAACTATAGTTGGGTATTAGAGATTTAATTGGAAAGATGATGAGAGGAAAGGTAAAGAGGAGTCACCAATGACAGATGAGAAGACCTTGGTCTCAGACGTTGATATACCTGGTGTTGAGCCACGGCTTGACGGTGGTGGGGTATTGGGCGTTATAGGGCGCAAGGGTGCCTCGAGGCGTCAGTTTATCAAGGGAGTTATTGCCTCTGGGGCGGTAGTGAGTTCTGCTGGATATGTTTTCGGTGGTCTTGGAGGCTGTTCGACGGAACAACCTGGAGGGGGCGTTGCTGCAGGCGGCGTGGAGCGACTCATCAGTTTGAGTGTAAACGGTGAGACGAGGCGAGTGGATGTATTGCCTTTTGAAACGTTAGCGATGACGCTGAGGTATAAGTTGGGACTCACGGGGACGAAGTTAGGTTGTGATAGAGCGGAGTGTGGCGCATGTACGGTGCTTATGGATGGAGTATCAACGTATTCTTGCTCAACATTGACGCATACGGTTAGGGACAAAGCGATTCGCACAATTGAGGGCCTGGAAGGTCCAAACGGGGAACTGCATGCGGTGCAGCAGGCGATGATTGATGAGTTGGGACCACAGTGTGGGTTCTGTACGCCTGGCCAGATTATGTCAGCAGTGGGGTTATTGGAGGAAAATCCAAACCCAACACGAGATGAAGTTCGGCATGCGCTCTCAGGGAATTTATGTCGTTGTGGTGCCTATGATCATTACTTGAACTCGGTAATGCGTGCCGCAGGAAACGCTTGATATGGCTTATCAACTACTTGGTAAAGACTTCACGCCACCTGATATACAGGCAAAGGTAACTGGAAGAGCAAAATATGCTGAAGATGTTCGCGCAGAAGGCATGGTTTTTGCTCGCTTGTTGACCAGCCCTGTGCCACATGGCCGTATCAATAATATAGATGCATCGGCTGCTCTTGCCACAGAGGGAGTCATAGGAGTTCTTACCGCTGATGACGAGGGTGCAGATGGACTCTTGACGAATGAACCTAAACACGTTGGTGATTTGATTCTTGCTGTTGCGGCAGTAGATGAGACTACTGCACAGGATGCAATAGATAAGATTGTGATTGATATAGAACCACTAGACTTTGTTGTTGACCCACTAGACAGTTTATACCCGGGTGGTCCCAGTGCTTGGGCTGATGGAAATAATATTGGTGGAGGTAGGACAGGACTTGAACCTAGGCGTGTTAAGTGGACTGCTCAGGATTTTGCTGCAGTTGAAGAAGGCCAGCTGCCATTTGGTGAAGCTGCTTGGGAATGGTCTTATGGGGATATAGAAGAAGGTTTAGCAGATGCGTCATTTGTTATAGATGAAAGCTTTGTAAGCCAAGGGAATTCTCATCATTCGATGGAGCCACGTACAACCATGGCTTATTGGGAGAATGGCAAATGCGTGGTGCATTCGGGTTGTCAAAGTTTAACTGCTACTCTTCCAAGCTTGGCTCGGCAATGCGGCGTGGAATTGGAGGACTTGGTATATATCAATGAGTATTGTGGAGGTGGATTTGGATCAAAGGGTACCGTAACCCATGGAGGGATTGCCGCCCGTTTGTCTAAAAAAATTAATCGACCGGTGATGCTTAGGATCAGTAGGCATGAGGAGTTTTATATTGGTTCAGCTAGAGGGACTCTTCAAGGGAGGGTTAGATTAGGTTTTAGAGCAGACGGCCGAATTATGGCAATTGATTTCCAGGTTGTGCAGGATGGTGGTGCTAATGGAGGATTTCAGGATTCAGGAGATGCAGCAGCAGCGCTATCAATAATCTATCAACCCTTATCGATGCGTTATCGTGGTATTCCGGTACGAACAAACACTACCCCGCGTGGTCCTCAGCGTGGTCCTGGTCAGAACCAAATTGCTGCTGCTGTTGAGCCATTTATTGATCAGGCAGCACGAGAGTTAGGACTCGATCGTTTTGAAATCCGAAAGATTAATGCGCCTGATAACGAAGCTAGAATGGGTGGTAATCAAGTTCCTGTGACAAGCGCTTATATGCCAGAAGCACTAGAGCGTGGGGCAGAATTGTTTGATTGGGAAAACAAACGCCAGCTAAGCAGAACAAGAAATGGATCAAAAGTTTATGGCGTTGGGATAGGTCAGGCATATCATGATGTTGGACGTAGGGGCTATGACGGGTTAGTGGTGCTTACACCGGATGGTAAATTACACCTTCATAGTGGTGTTGGTAATTTGGGTACTTATTCGTACGCTGGGACAACTCGTGCTGCTGCCGAGTTACTTAAGTGTGATTGGGATAATTGTATTGTGCACCAAGGCACTAACATGCGGTTTTTGCCCAATGCATCTACTCAGACGGGGAGTAATACATGTTGGACAATGGTTAGAACCAATGTGGTAGCTGCTTGGGATGCTATTGCTAAGCTCAAAGAAATAGCAGCTATGGATCTTGGTGGCGATCCTGAAGATTACGAGATCGGCGAGCATAGAGTTTTTCAAAAGGACAATTCTGACCAAGGGTTGACATATGCTCAGGCAGCTCAAAGGGCAATTGAGTTGGGTGGAAAATTTTCAGGTGAGACTCCACCAGAAGATCTGCATCAGACCACAAAGATAGCTGTTGAGGGCCTAGCGGGCACTGGTCTTGTTGGTGTAGCGAAAGATAATCTTCCGATGGAAGGAGATGTACCTGCTCTTGCCTGTGGATTCGCTGGCGTTGAGGTGGATCTTGAAACTGGTGAAGTTGAATTGCTGGATTATGTTGGAGTTGCTGATTGTGGGACAGTTATTCATCCACAGGGATTGTCCCAACAAATGAAGGGCGGCACTGTTTGGGGTATTGGTATGGCTTTGTTTGAGCGTCAGATTTATGACCCACAGAATGGCCTCCCGGGTAACATTGGGTTTGAGCAATGCAAACCTCCAGGTTATCTAGATGTTCCATCAACAATGGCATGGGATGCCGTGGATTTGCCAGATCCACAAAATCCTGTTGGTACGAGAGGAATTGGTGAACCACCCCAGGGTGCAGCTGCTGCAGCAATTGTTTGTGCAATTTCAGATGCACTAGATGGACATTTGTTTAAACGTACGCCAATTGTTCCAGACATGATTATTAATCACACAGCAGGGCGTGAGCCGTCTAACGGTGTTCTGCAGATACACACAGCATAGGGGAGCAGACTTATGTCCAAAGACATGATGCGAGCATTTGAGCTTTATCAACCTGATAGTGTTGATAATGCGGTGGAGTTACTGGATCGGTTTGGTTCAGAGAGCTGGGCACTGGCAGGCGGTAACGACACATTAGATTGGTTTAAGGATCGTGCAAAGTTTGCTTCTTCTGTAGTGGATTTATCAGGGATAGAAGCACTTCGAGGCATCCGCGAGACTGATGACGGGATAGAGATAGGGGCGCTTACTTCACTAACAGATATCGAGACTAGTGTTTTAATTCAGGAGCGTTACTCGGTCCTTTCGGATGCGGCTCGGAGGGTAGCAAGCCCACAGATCAGAAACACAGGGACAATTGGCGGGAATGTTTGCCAGGACGCTCGGTGTTGGTACTACCGTTATGGAGTAGATTGTTATCGGGCAGGGGGGACAACGTGTTACGCCGACACCCCTGAAGGACAGAACCGAGAGCATTGTCTATGGGGAGCCGATCGGTGTGTAGCTGTCAGTCCTTCAGACACAGCGCCAGCCTTGGTGGTGCTGGATGCAGAGATGGTAATTCAAAATGCTGAGGGCGAACGCGTAGTATCAGCAGAGGAGTTTTTTATTGGTCCTGAAGTTGATATAGAACGGATGACAGTGTTGGAGCCTGGCGACTTGTTGACAGCAATTCGTATTCCTAATGACTGGGCAGGCGCGCAGTTCTACTTTGAGAAGGTGGCAGATAGAAACAGTTGGGATTTTGCATTAGTTAATATAGCTAGTGCGATGGTACTGGAGGGAGGAACAATTGCGCGGATCCGCATGGCAGCGGGTGCAGTAGAGTGTGTGCCGCGACGATTGAATGTGGTTGAGGAAGTGGTAACAGGGAGTGCGCCGGATGAAGCTACCGCAGCGTTAGCTGGTCAGGCAGCAGTACGAGGTGCAGCGCCATTAAATTACAACCATTTTAAGATTCCTTTATTGGAAAATCTTGTTAAGCGTGCTATTAGGGGATAATGATTGTAGGTAATCGCCTATAAGTTACTGCTCAAATGATAAGCTCATCTGATGATGGTTTGTCTGTAACACTGTGTTATGCCTATGACCCTATGTGTAGTTGGTGTTATGCTTTTGATCCAGTTTGGAAAAATCTTCATAAAAAGTTCAAAAAAACTTTAATCATCGAGACCCTATTAGGCGGTCTTGCACCTGATAGCAACTTTGTTATGCCAGCGGATATGCAAGCTAGAATTAGTAATACTTGGAGCAGAATTGAGCACGCTGTTCCAGGAACTAAATTCAACTATGACTTTTGGAAGCTATGTATACCTAGAAGATCTACTTACCCAGCATGTCGTGCAGTTATTGCGGCAAGTGAACAAGGTAAAAGCTATGAGTTTTTGATGGTGGATGCTATACAGAGAGCTTATTATCGCGAAGCACGAAATCCATCATTAATGAAAACTTTGATGTGTATTGCGGAAGAGATAGGGTTAGATGTGGATCGATTTACAGAAGTTTTAATGAGTGAAGAATGCAATGTCATATTGCAAAAAGAGATAAACAAAACAATTGCTTTAGGTATTAGAGGATTTCCTACACTTTTACTATTGCACAGGGATCAGGTGATACGTATAGAGCACGATTTTAGCAGTGCTGAAATAACAGCTAATCGCGTTGAAGTTGGTGTAAGGCAATTAAAGGTTTGACTATTTTTAGGTTAAATCAATTAAGGCACGCGCCCGTTTTACAACAGGAACATCTATAACCTTACCATCAAGTGATGTCGATCCTCGGCCAGCTTTTTCTGCTTCTTCGAAAACCTTAACAACTTTAAGGGCATAGTCGATTTCTTTTTTTGATGGCGAAAAAGTTTCATTAATTCCATCAATTTGTGCAGGATGAATTGCAAATTTTCCTTTGAATCCGATTTGTTTGGCTGCTGCACTATTTTCCCTTAGTCCTTCTTCATCTTTAAATAAGAAGTAAGGTGTATCTAACGCAACGATTTCAGCAGCTCTAGCCGCAATACAAATTTGGTTGCGAGCATAGGAAACTTCAGATTCATCTTCCAGTCGTTCTATACCCATATCATGAGTAAAATCTTCTCCTCCAAACGCAACACCAATAAGACGTGTGCTAGAAAGGCAAATTTCGTAGGAGTTCATGATTGCTTTAGCGGATTCCAGCCAGGGTATAATTTTTGTATGGCCTTCTTTTAAGCCAGCTTTTTTCTCAAGTCGTGAAAGATGTTCTGCAGTTTCTTTGATATCTGCTGGGGAATTAATTTTGCCGATAGAGATTCCATAGATATGAGGCCCAACTACAGATGTTAAATCGTCGACTGCCCACTCAGTATCTAGCGAGTTAACTCTCGGAATAATCGGTATTCCCGCTTTTTGAATTGTTGGTAGATATTGGGCAATTAGATTGCGGGCGTTATGTTTTTCACCGTGAGTGACTGAATCTTCCATATCTGGTACAAAAACATCAGGCTTGCAACTAAGTGCCTTGTTCAGCATGTTGTCTTTATTTCCCGGTACAAAAAGCAAGCTCCGCAATGCGATCACTTTGATTTTCCTCTTATTTAATTTTGCTGATGATCAATTTTTTATAAGAGCCCTGCATTACGTGTCCATCTATATTTTGCACCTAATATTGCCACAGGAAGTTCTGTAGTGTACGGACAGGCTACAATTCCGCGTTCATATAGGTATTCTGATGCTTCCTCAACCTCCACATCACCTACTAAGGAAGCAACAATAGGCTTATGAATTCCCTTGTCACGACCTTCTTGCACAACGCGCGCGCACAGTTCTGCAAATACCATTGGTGGTGTAATGATTGTGTGCCAATAACCTAAAATGAGAGAGTGGACCCGATCATCTTCTAGTCCCAAGCGGATAGTGTTTTCATAGGTTATGGGGGGTTCACCGCCGGTTATGTCTACTGGGTTTCCTGAGGCTCCAAAGGGTGGAATGTATTGCTTAAATGCCTCATCTAAGTCGCTTGGAAATTGCATCAAAGATAAGTCATTATCAACAACGGCATCAGATAGCAGAACACCAGAACCACCAGCCCCGGTAATGATTACAATTTCTTCACCTTTGGGGGTTGGTAAAACTGGGAGTCCACGCGCGAACTGGAGCATATCATTAAGGCTATAGGCGCGTATTACGCCACTTGAGCGCAGAACATCATCATATATTTTGTCATTACCAGCTAGTGCTCCAGTATGAGATGCTGCTGCTTTTGCTCCAAGCTGTGTACGACCTGCTTTAAGCATAACTATTGGCTTTTTCTTAGAAACACGTTTTGCTACTTCAGCAAAGCTTCTGCCGTCCTTAAGGTCCTCTGCATGCATTGCCATTACGTCAGTATTGTCATCTTGTTCGAAGTAGGTGAGAAGATCGTCCTCATCCAAGTCAGACTTGTTTCCTAATCCTACGATTGCAGAAACACCCATTTTTGTTGAGCGGCTGAAACCGATTATGGACATGCCAACCCCACCGCTCTGTGAAGAGAGTGCAGTTTTCCCTTTCACGTCATAGGGAGTACAAAATGTGGCACATAGATTAGATGGGGTGTAATAGAAACCATAAATGTTGGGGCCCATTATTCGGACATTATTTTTTCGGGCTGCTGCTAAGAGTTCATCTTGTAACTCGTGTTCTCCCACTTCCGCAAAACCGGAAGGAATCATTATGGCTCCTGGGATACCTTTTTCCCCTACTTCTTGCATGGCGGCAACACAGAATTTTGCTGGGACCGCAAAGACTGCCACGTCGATTTCTCCGGGAACGTCTTTCACGCTTTTGTAGGCTTTTTTCCCAAGAATCTCATCTGCTTTAGGGTTGATTGGGTAGAGTTCGCCTTGGTAACCTCCATTAATGATATTTTTCATTACTGAATTACCAATCTTTCCTTCCCCATCGGAAGCACCTATCACAGCGACAGATCGAGGATTCATTATGCTTTGCATAGAGGTTACGATATCTTCCTGACTAGGTCGGTATATTTCTTTCTGAGGAGAAAAGTTGACAGAAATAAGTGAATCAACTGCGGTTGCACCGCTCTTATCTGCAAGGACTGGATTAAGGTCAATTTCCTGTATTTCAGGGAAATCGCTAATGAGCTCGGAAACGTTAACTATTATTGCTGTGAGGGCATCTCGGTCAACGGCTTCAGATCCTCGCACGCCATCGAGCACTTCAGCTGCCTCTATGCTGTTAAGCATTGACTGAGCATCCTCTGTGTTCGTTGGCGCTAAACGAAAAGTGATATCTTTAAGTACTTCTACAAGAATTCCGCCGAGACCAAACCCAACAAGCTTTCCAAAACTTGGGTCGGTAACTGCACCAACAATAACTTCTTGGCTATCACCCGCAACCATAGCCTGTACTTGTACGCCTTCAATGTTGGCATTTTTATTATAGGATTTTGCATTAGCTACAATGCTTTCGTAGCCTTTAGAAACAGCATTAGGGTCTGTTAAGCCAACTAGTACACCTCCTGCTTCAGTTTTATGAAGAATATCTGCGGAAACAATCTTCATTACTACAGGATATCCAAGCTCATTGGCAACAGCGGCAGCTTCATCAGCAGACTTGGCGAGCCCCTCAGCTGGCACTGGTATGTTGTAGGCATCGCAGACGGCTTTACACTCTGGCGCTGTAAGTGATGTGCGGTTATCCGCTTTCACCTTATCTAATACAGTGCGGACATTATCTTGCCGACTAGGCATGGTGTTCTCCTTAAATATTCACGGCTGTAACTGCCGCTTAAAACTGATTTGTTTCTTTTTACTTACGACGTGGCGGTCGAGAAAAAGCGCCTGCTTCCTTCAAGTCATCAATAGCGTTTGTGTCATAACCTAAAACATCGCCAAGAATTTCATCTGTATGCTCGCCCAATAATGGTGATCTCGTCACTTCCACTGGGGAATCAGAAAGTTTTATTGGACAACCCAGGTTATACCATTTGCCACGTTCAGGGTGATCAAGTTCAAGATACATTTCACGTAGTTTTACATGTTCATCATTAGCCAAGTCTGTAGTGCTCATTATTGGACCGCAAGGGACATCAATTTCATTGAGGATTTCCATTAATTCACGTTTTGTATAAGTACTAGCAAATTCCGTTAAAAGGTCCCACATCTCTCCTTGGTTTGCACGTCGGTCCTCAATTTTTGCAAAGCGAGGATCGCTAACCAATTCGTCACCACCAACACGTTTGGCTAATGCTTGCCAAACATGTTCTTGAACTACTATGTATAAGTAATCATTTGGTCCTCCTGGCTTGCACTGTATGGCGTTTCCTAACTGGCCACCACCTGAATCATTGCCAGCCCGAGGGGTGAATTCTTCAAACTCTTGATGCCAATATTCAGGCAAAGGACCACGTGTAAGTCTTTGATGATCCCTCCATTTGACTCGCACTAAATTCATAACACAATCCATCATTGCGCACTCAACATACTGACCACGACCAGTTCTTTCGCGTTGAAGAAGGGCGGCGAGAATGCCTGCCATTAAGTGCACACCTGTTCCCGAATCACCGATCTGAGCACCAGTTACAACAGGTGCCCCGTCAAAAAAACCAGATGTACTCATAGCACCTCCCATGGCTTGAGCAACATTTTCATACGCTTTGAAAGCCGCATATGGCCCTTCGGTACCAAAACCTTTTATTGAGGCCATGATTATCCGAGGATTGATCTGTTGAACGTTTTCCCACCCAAAACCTAATCGATCTAAAACACCAGGGCCAAAGTTTTCCATCACAACATCACAGCTTTCAATAAGCTTAGTGAAGATTTCTTTCCCCTTTTCGTTTTTTAGGTTTACTGTGATTGAGCGTTTATTGCAGTTAAGCATTGTGAAATAGAGACTATCCGCATCTGGAATATCTCTGAGCTGCCCCCGAGTTGCATCACCTACTGGCGACTCTAGTTTAATCACATCAGCACCTAGAAAACCCATTAACTGGCTAGAAGTAGGGCCAGCCTGCACATGCGTCATATCAAGGATTCGAATACCAGAAAGTGCCTTGTTATCAGTCATAGTTTTTAAATTCCTAATTCTTAAGTTTTATATAAATTGCTCGCAGATAATGCTATTTCTTACGTAGTTTACTTTGGGGATTAAGGTTACCTATCCTGCCGCTTTCGCTGCCTGCAGCTGGATCAATAGCCGCATTTACAAGAGTTGGTTTTCCTGAATCCATGGCCGAATTAATGGCTTTCTTTAGTTCAGCAGGAGTTGTTGCATGAAAGCCAGTACCACCAAATGCTTCTATCATTTTGTCGTATCTTGAATTCGAAACAAATCGAGTCCATGCTGGGTCAGCACTTTGCTCATTGGTGTCCGTGCCTCGATAAATTCCACTATTGTTAAAGATAACAACGCAGACTGGTAGATCGTAACGACAAATAGTCTCGATTTCCATGCCAGAAAATCCAAAAGCACTATCGCCTTCTATTGCTAGTACAGGTTTTCTAGTTTCTATAGCAGCAGCGATGGAAAACCCCATCCCAATACCCATGACCCCCCAAGTTCCAACATCTAGCCGTTTACGAGGTTGGTACATATCAATAATGCCACGTGCAAGGTCCAGTGTATTAGCGCCTTCATTGACTAAAATGGCGTCAGGGCGTTCCTTTATAACAGTTCGTATAACACCCAGAGCGCCATGAAAGTCCATAGGAAAGTTATCGTTTGCTAGACGCGGAGCCATTTTTCCTATATTCGTTTCTTTCTTTGATTTAACAGCGTCAGTCCAATCTGTTGGCGGTGCTGCCCAATCTTCTCCCATGTTCTCAAGGAGTTTCTTTATGCAGGAACCAATATCACCCACTAATGGTGCAGTGATTTCAACATTGGAGTCCATTTCACCAGGTTCAATATCAACTTGAATGAAATTCTTTCGTCCACCCCAGGGTTTACCTTTACCTTGTGACAAAAGCCAGTTCAAGCGTGCGCCAATCAGCATAACGACATCAGATTCTTTTAATACTAAGGATCGAGCAGCCCCCGAACATTGTGGATGAGTATCCGGCAGAATCCCCTTAGCCATACTCATGGGAAGGAAAGGAATCCCACTTTTTTCTAGGAAAGCTCTAATTTCCTCATCAGCCTGTGCGTAGGCTGCACCTTTTCCGAGAATAACTAGTGGGCGTTTTGCACCTTTGAGTGTTTCCAGCGCACGTTCTACTGCCTCAGGAGCTGGAATTTGCGCAGGAGCTGGGTCGGTAATTTTAAAAATAGAATTTTTCCCGGCCTCAGCATCCATCACTTGACCAAAAAGTTTGGCGGGAAGATCAAGGTATACACCGCCTGGTCGGCCAGAGACAGCAGCACGGATCGCTCTTGCTATTCCAATGCCGATGTCTTCTGCATTTAGTATTCGAAAGGCCGCTTTACATAATGGTTTTGCAATAGCAAGTTGATCCATTTCTTCATAGTCGCCCTGTTGAAGGTCTACAATCTCTCTTTCAGATGAACCTGATATCAGGATCATTGGAAAACAATTAGTAGTGGCATTGGCTAGGGCTGTGAGCCCATTGAGGAAACCGGGCGCAGATACTGTAAGACAAATGCCTGGTTTTTTTGTGAGGTAACCGGCTATAGCTGCTGCATTTCCTGCGTTTTGTTCGTGACGGAAGGCTACGACTCTAATCCCTTGAGCTTGTGCCATTCGACCAAAATCAGTAATTGGTATGCCTGGTACGCCATAGATTGTTTCTACATCGTTAAGTTTTAGTGCATCAATGAGTAGATTAAACCCATCTGTTTGTTCACGCTCTTCTTCGGTTATTTCTGTTTCACTAAGTTTTTCTGCTGGAACGCTTGCCATTAAATGCTCCGTTTTAATTTTGTATGTTTAAGTTTTAAAATTTTAGTCTAAAAAACCTACTTAACTGTCAATATGATTAGCTAAACTAAAATAATGCTCGCATACGAGCTGTTCTGCCAGTTCTGTCTCTCTGTTTTCTATTACTGAATGATCTGTATGTGATCAATAATAGATCGCTTCTGTGCTTGAATTCAAAGGGTCAACACTATTTTTCCAAAATGCTGGCTCGCTTCCATAATCCTATGACCCTCGCCTACATCTTCCAAGGGCAATATTTGGTGGATCAAAGGCTTAATAAGACCCTTGGAAAAAAGGGGTAAAACGGTTTGAGAAAATTCTTTGGTAATTGTTGTTTTCTCATCTACTGTTCTTGATCGGAGAACTGATCCAATAATTTGTTGTCGTTTAACCATAAGCGGCCCTAAATTAACTTCTGACTTATTGCCTCCCATTAGGCCTATTATTACTAATCTGCCTCCAACAGCGAGGCATTTAAGGTTTTGTGTTAGATATCCACCCCCTATGTGATCCAAAATAACATTGATACCCTTTTTGTTAGTAATATTGCGAATGGCATCTGCAAAATCCGTTTCTTTATAGTTGATCACATGATCTGCGCCTAAAGATTCAACTCGGTGTATTTTTCCGGGGGATGCTGTGACAATTATTTTGACATTAGGCATTAGTGTTTTACAGAGTTGGATGCCCGCTGTATTTACACCACCACCGCCTCCATGAAGAAGGACTGTTTCACTATTTTTCAAACGGCCAAGCATGAACACGTTGAGATAGGCTGTTATATAAGTCTCACAAACGCAGGCTGCTTCTTCAAAGCTCATAGAGTCTGGGATTTTTATTAAGTGATTAGCGTATGCAGCAGCGTATTCTGCGTAGCCACCACCTCCCACAAGAGACATAACGCGTTCTCCAGTCTGGTAATCAGTCACACCAGAGCCTAGTTCATTAATAATCCCAGCTACTTCTAAGCCTAAAATTGGCGAATCACCGGGAGGCTGATTGTAATTACCTTCACGTTGGATGATATCTGCACGGTTGATTGTTGTTGCCTCCACCTTAATGATAACTTGGTTAGTCTCTGCTTTAGGTTTTTCGGCTTCGCCTGCTATTAATACGCTAGCATCACCAAATTTATTTTGTATAACTGCTTTCATGAGTGTCCTTAGTGTTTTAGCGTCCGTATCGTAGCTAATTAAGTCTTTATAATCTCGATTTGATTGTTATCATTTTTAAAAAAATTTTGGAACTCTAAAGTTTATCTTTACAGATTCCCATTTGTTGTTAACAGAGAGGCATAATTGTAGGCACCTTCAAATATTTTTGTTTGTTGAGCGCAACTCATTAAGTAAAACAGGAGATTTCGATGCGTGGGGTTTATCTATTCATAGCTGGAGCATTAGTTACAATTATTGCTCAATTTGCAATTGCACAGAGTCAAAACCAAGGTGTTGTCCGCATGAATCATGTGGGCATTAGCTCACCTAATCTGGAGGAAACTATAAGCTACTATACAGAGACCTTAGGATTTCCTGAGGCATTTAGGGTTACTAATGACGAAGGTGAAATAGCGCTAGTTTATGTTCAGGTAAGTACGAACTCGTTTCTGGAGCTTCAACCCTCAAATGAGCAACGTCCCCCAGGACTGAGTCATTTTGGCATTGTTGTGGAAGATATGGATGATGCGATAGATATGTGGAGTGAACGAGGTTTAGAAATTGAAGAACCTAGGACTAGTGGAACAAATGCTGTTCTATCAAATATTTATGACAGTAATGGTGTACGCATAGAGTTAATGGAGTTGCCACCTAATTCCGCTCATGCCCAAGCAACAGCTCGTTGGCGATCACAATCAGCAGGGGCTTGGCGGTAGTCATTTTAAAAGCTGCAATTTTGTTAGATGTAGCAGTGTATTTTGGGCTAGGCAAGGTGAATATATGTTGGTAAAGAACTTCAAGGCTGTTAAATATATGAGCACTTTCTTGTGCTTTCTTTTGGGCTGCTCTGAACCTCAACCAACAGTTTATCAGGCTACTGGGATCAAGATAGGCGAGGTTACTGACAGCGAAGTTATTATCTGGACTCGAATTACACGTAATGCAGAACGTGTTGGCTTCGGTGCCCCTGTGCCAGACACCTTATATATCCACCCAGACAGTGGAGAGCTCGTGCAAGACCCGGTTTGGCCAGCAACGCCAGAAGATTGGATTCCAGTTGTTGAGTATCCAGATGGAGCAACTATAGAAACTATTGAGGGGTCAGTTCCGGGTATGCCGGGTGAAACCCGAGTCCTGTACAGAAAAGTTGATTCAAATGAATGGCAAATGACGTCATGGGCTGCTGTTGATGTTGATCGGGATTTTACAAAACAGTTTTATATTAACGGTCTTGAAGCTTCAACAGAATATGAACTACAGGTGGAAGCACGTTCAGATGGGGAGTTTAATGCTAGTTCTGTTTTAAGTGGAAGTTTTCGCACAGCTCCGAATTCTGAAGAGCCAGCACGAGTTGTATTTGCAGCTACAACGGGACAGGCTTATCCAGACCAGGATGCAGTTGGTGGAGGGTTTAGAATCTATCCATCGATATTGGAACTATCGCCTAGTTTTTTTGTACATACTGGCGACATTCTTTACTACGACCAGTGGGCCAAGAATCTGGACCTTGCTCGCTGGGGTTGGGCAAGGATGTTTAGTCTTCCAACAAACTTTGACTTTCATCGGAAAATACCTACATATTTTATGAAGGATGATCATGACACTTGGTCTAATGATAGTTGGCCCACCCAAGATAGCCGTTTTATGGGGGATTTCACTTTTGAGCATGGCCAGGCTGTTTTTTTAGAACAAATCCCTATGGGAGAGTTAACTTATAGAACCTTTCAATGGGGGAAAGATTTGCAAATTTGGTTAGTTGAAAATCGAGATTATCGTAGCGCTAATACTGATCCAGATGGACCTGAGAAAACAATATGGGGTCTAGAGCAAAAGTCTTGGTTTATGGATTCTGTTCAGGCTTCAACAGCAACTTTTCGTATTCTAATTACCCCAACTCCTATGCTTGGACCTTACAATGAGGGGGAGATCGATAATCATACAAATTTAGAAGGGTTTTTCTATGAAGGCGAAGAAATTCGTCAATTCTTGGCATCACAAGAAAATATATTTGTTATCACAGGCGACCGCCATTATCAGTATGTGATCCAAGATCCTGAAACTGGTTTGAAGGAGTTTGCCACGGGTCCGGCCAGTGATCCCCATGCTCGTGGCTGGAGCGCTGATGATATTCGTCCAGAGCACCGCTATCTAAATATTGTTGGGGGCTTTCTTACAGCAACCATAGAGCAATCTGCAGAGGGTCCTATATTAATTTTTCGTCACCACGATGTTGATGGTGCAGTTCTCAATGAAGATTTGAATATGGTGACTCGATAAAATGCTGAGACCTTGGGTCTTGGCTGGCAGTCATATGTTCTTCATGTACTATATATACTAAACAAAGAATAATTGAGGATTACCTTAGTATGAGTAACGAATCCCCTGAGTCATCTGGTTCAAAGTCCAGCTTTCATTCCCTAGAACTCCCATCAATGGCTCCGTCAAGCCTAATTCGCCAATTTGGACCTGGGATGATCTTAATGATGACCGGCATTGGTACCAGTCATCTTGTAACAGCGCCTGTAGCCGGTGGTCGTTTCGGTTATGCATTGCTTTGGTGTATTCCTATTGCTTACATCTTTAAGTATTACGGTTTTGAAATGGCATTTCGTTTCACTCATGCAACTGGACGAAGCATGCTGGACGCTTATGCTACCGCATGGAAAAAAATACCAGTTTGGTATGTTCTTATCACAACGGTTATTCAGTCAGCGATAGGTCAGGCTGGGAGGTTAATTGCAGCGGCTGCGGTTCTGTTTTATTTTTTTCGAGAATATTTGGGGGTAGATATCCCCGGTATCGCAGATGATTTGGAACTGGGGCTTTACGGTCTATTAATTGGCGCAAGTTCGGTAGCAATTATTCTTGGGGGTAGGTACGAAGCTGTTGAATTGGTAACAAAGATTGCAGCCGGTACTTTATTGGTCTGTAGCTTAGGTGTTTACGTTGTTAGCCCTGCCCCAGTAAGCGAGTTCGTTCACTTTTTCCAATTGGATACTCCTGAAGGGTCGTGGCTGATCATTGCATCATTTTTAGGCTTACTACCGACTGGAATTGATGTTTCATTGCAGGCTTCTGAGTGGGGGAAAGCAAAAAAAGTTGGAATGGGGAGAATCCGAGAAAAGCTAGAAGATGAGGGTATTGCAGCCCGTTTCAATGCGTTTTCCAGCGGTAAAGAAGATCTTGCTGTCAATACAAAGCTGATGCCTTCTCATGCTTTAGAGTACTGTAGAAGGTGGTTCAAGATAGGACTGATTGATTTTCGCGCGGGACACATTATTTCATTTTTTCTTGTTTGTATATTCCTGCTGTTAGCTGCTGTTTGGATGTTCCCTAGTGAAGTTCAGGGTAATGCCGTTATGGGTGAGATAGCACGTATATTCACTGACAGTGTAGGCCCTGGAATGATGATTGTATTTCTCGTTGGTGCTATGGCAGCAACATACTCTACAGCATTTAATTATTTTGATGGATGGCCAAGAGTTGTTGGTGCGTGTTGCCGAAATCTTTTTAAAGCAACAGCTGGCCGGCCAGGCACAACTAAAGACGAGCTCAGTTCTGAGGACCTGCAGTGCTGGTATTCTGAGTACAACATTTATCGTTTGAGTATGTTTTTCTCTTTGATTACTTCTGCAGCTTTTATTTTATTTATTCCTCGGCCAGTTTTTCTGGTCCTTGTAGCTTCAGCATTAGCATATTTTGTAGCCCCAGTGATTTTCTTTCTCAATCTATATTATTGTTTTACAGTGATTCCTAAGGACGACAAAACTTTTTACCCATCTGCTTTTGCAAAGTGGTTTGGCTGGTTTAGTCTATTTGTGTTTACTGGACTTTCATTGGTATTAATATGGCAGCAGTTGATTCCAAGAGTTATATCTTTTTTTGGTGGTTAGTGTGCCAGTGCTAGTTTGGTAGTAGGTCTTTAAAAGGTAGAGATTAATTTTCGTTTAGTACCAAAGGTGGAGATTATCGTTTAGTATCCTCCACCGGTTTGCACACTGCACCTAATTGAGGACTATCTTTGTTCCAGAGCCTAGAAGCTTTACCTCCTGATGCCATTATCGGCATCATGTCGCTTTACCGACAGGATAATGATCCGCGTAAGGTGGATCTTAGTGTTGGTGTTTATCAGGATGATTCAGGAAAAACGCCGGTACTAGATTGTGTGCGCATTGCCGAGCAACAAATTCTTGAGGAGCAGAGCACCAAATCCTATGTTGGAATTGCTGGTAATGCAGGTTTTAACAAAAGCATGGAATCAATGCTTTTTGGCGTTAACCATCCTACTCTTCGAGCTGGAAGAATTTCATCGATCCAAACTCCTGGCGGCAGCGGTGGGCTGTGTGTGGCTGGGCATACAATTGTACGGGCAAAACCGGAGGCTCGGGTCTGGTTGAGTGATCCATCTTGGCCAAATCATATGCCATTATTAAAACTTTCAGGTTTGAATCTTGAGCAATACCCCTACTATGACTACGACAAGCATTGCATAAATTTTGATGCAATGATCAACGCATTTAACACACTAAGGTCTGACGATATTGTATTGCTACATGGGTGTTGTCATAACCCATGTGGTGCTGATCTTTCTAAGGAGCAATGGAATTTACTTGCTGACCTTTTTGAGGAGCGCGGTATTGTTCCATTTATAGACATAGCATACCAGGGGCTAGCTAATGGCCTTGAAGAAGATGCCTATGGTGTTCGATTAATGGCAGAAAGACTGGATGAAGTTGTTGTAGTTACTTCCTGCTCGAAGAACCTTGGCTTATACCGAGAAAGGGTAGGGATGACTAGTTTAGTGTCCAAAGATGTCGAGCGCGCAAAAATAGCGCAATCTAATTTAGGTAATGTAGCAAGAGGCATTTATTCTATGCCGCCTGATCATGGGGCTGCAGTTGCTGGACGAGTCTTAAGCGATGGTGAGCTTAATAAACTGTGGCTTAAAGAACTTGGAACAATGAGAACGCGCATTAATTCATTGCGTCAACTTTTTGTGGAAAAAGCTGAAGGAAGAAATGCACCTCGTGATTTTTCTTTTATCTCTGAAGAAAAAGGCATGTTTTCTTTTCTTGGGTTATCTAGGAAGCAGGTAGTTAAATTACGTGAAGAGTTCCATGTTTATATGGTGGAAACAAGCCGAATTAATGTTGCAGGTATTAATCAGTCAAATGTTGATTATGTGGTAGATTCAATTGTTGCAGTTCTCTAGTTTTCTTTTGTTCGATTAATGGCTTTGTTGCCATCACCTTACAATCGGCTACTTATTCCTATTTACCTCCCATCGCTATTGATGGCGGTAGCCCATCAAGCGATGTTCCTACTTTTACCGCTTTATGCGTTGGAACTAAGTGGCAGTGCTGCATTTGCAGCGTTAGTGATGGGTTTGCGTGGTTTCGGTGTCCTTTTCTTCGATGTTCCTGCTGGTGTGTTAGTTAGCAGATTGGGTAATAGATTAGTCCTGATTAGCGGTTTAACAATAATTTCAATAGTAATGCTTTTATTAGCAGTGGTTTCGGCTGAGTGGCTGATAGCTTTACTGGTGATACCTCTTGGGGCTGCTCACGCTGCATGGTTTCTTGGGTGGCTTTCCCATATTACAGTTAGCTGTTCCCCAAACGAAAGAGGTCGTGCGACTTCTGTAATAGCAGGTATACAGCGGTTCGGAGCATTTGCAGGTCCATTGGCTGGCGGGTTTATCGCACAGGAGTTTGGTTATTCAACGGCTTTTTTTATAGGCGGGGGGATAGCGGCACTCGCAGCACTTTTATCATTTCTATATACGAACAATATAAATTCATCTAAAACCCCGAATACCAATCACTATAAGACTATTGTTAATATCTTTCAGTCTAATAAGAAAATTTTCTCAACTGCTGGTTCTGTAGCTCTCATATTTCAGTTCATGAGATCTGTTCGCCAGTTACTATTACCTCTTTTTGGTGTGATGGTAGGGTTAGATGCGGCAAAAATCGGCCTTATCTATGCGCTTTCTGCTGCCGTCGATATGTCTTTATTTTACCCTGTTGGTATTGCTATGGATCGTTGGGGACGGAAATGGACAGGTCTACCAAGTATTTTGTTTTTTATCATTGGTTTTATAGTTTTGCCTTTGTCTCAGGGATTTTATTCTCTCCTTGTCGCTGGCATTCTGCTGGGATTAGCTAATGGTCTCAGTGTGGGTTTAGTACAGATAATAGGAATGGATCTATCTCCTCCAGGCGTACGCGGCGAATTTCTTGGCGTATGGAGACTTATTAGTGATTCAGGTTGGGCAATAGGCCCATTATTAGCGGGACTTATGGTTGACCTAGCAAGCCTTTCGTTAGCTAGTTTTTCTACAGCGGGATTAGGGTTAGCAGGGGGGTTAGTTTTTCTACTGATGGTACCAGAGACCCTTTCTATAGCAAGAAAACGCAGTAAAAATAAATCTGAATAGATAAAAGCTCAGGCGTTTTTATTGTGCTATATGCACCTACCTAAAAAGGTTATTTAAATGAGTGTCATCATGGCTACTTAAGGAACTCTAAAATATTCCATAATCAATGATTTCATCAAAATAACCATTGATAGTTAGAGTGACCACTACAGGAAATTCATTATAATTAAGCCAATACCACCCGTGCTCTCCAGCAAAAGGAGCAACAAGCGAACCATCATTGCCAGAACCTTCTTGGTGTTCCTCATAACGTACCCAAAATTCTGTGCCAAAATCAGGGCTATGTCCATGGAAATCAGAATAGATATCTCCCTGATTAACTTCCCAGGAATATAGGATCATTTTTCCCTCTCCAAGTATGGCTTTAATTTCTGTCTCTTCTTCTGGGCCAATAGATATTTGAAGGGTACGTGTTTCAGGCGCTACTGTTTCATCTTGATGTACAGAAGGGTTTGGTAGTGGCACTGGATCTCCAAAGTCGGGAATTTCAACTTCCGTAACTCGTTCATTGCCGCCAATAACATCAACGATTTCGATTGTTCTCGTAGGAGCAGAGTTCATTACACTGAGCCCTAAAAGACCTCCAATACCCAGTGGGTCAATATCATATTCTGCTGGCAAAATAATGGTAACCAACAATACCGCTCCTATTACTGCTGCAATTGAAATGCTTTTGAATATATTTTTGTTTGATGCGGGTTGTGAGGGCTCATTCATATTTTTTCCTTGAATTAATAACTTTGAGCGAAGTGTGGCGCGTTCCACCAGTTAGCCACTTTATTCTATTTGATTGCTTTTTCCTATGCTTTTGTTATCGGCGTTCTCTTGAGAAATGGACGGTGTAGCCCACGACTAGCGAGCCATTCTTTTACGACGGGACCAGTTCCCCTTTCCCAAGGTTTAAGATTTTTAATGGCGACTTCTTTATAAGATGAGAGTTCCTCTTGACAAAGCTTGATAGGGTCTGTCGCTCCAATTAGGTGAAAAGCTAAAATAATTTGTCCTATCTGATCAAATGGATAGGCACCAAGGTAAGAGGCAACACTTGCTTCTATCCCTATCTCTTCTTTTACTTCACGGACTATTGCATCCTCTGGTTTCTCTCCCATCTCCAAAAAACCGGTTACTAATCCATACCAGTCTTTAGGCCATCCATGACTTTGTACAAGAATGATTCTATCAGCACGTTCTACAATCCCTGCAACTACAGGTATTGGATTTCCCCAATGTATAAAGCTACAGGTTTTACTAGAACATGCTTTACGGACTAGGCCGCCGAGTAGTCTCTCTTCTAGCTCAGTTTTACAAGAAGGACAAAATTTGTAGATATAGGAGGTCATTAAATTAATCTCTATGTGTTGGCATATTAACTGTATGCGAAGAGAATTTTTAGCTCATAGCAGCTACTATGGGTTTATGAAAAAAATACCTATGTGTAGAGCACCTGATTGGGATATACGCAAGCCTAGTTTTGTTTTACCAGCTAAGTCCTGTGATGCGCACTGTCATATTTTTGGCCCTGGACATATATACCCCTATTCGCCTGGGCGGAGCTATACACCACCGGATGCACCACTAGAAAAATTTCGAAAACTTCAATCAATACTAGGTCTTGAAAGAGCTGTTTTAGTAAATGCTAGCTGCCATGGCACTGATAACTCAGTAATTCTTGATGCTATTGCTCAAAGTGACGGGCAATATCGGGGAGTAGCCAATGTTGATCAGTCTTTTTCGGATGAAGAATTTAGAAGTTTAAATGAAGGGGGTATTCGTGGAGTGCGGTTTAATTTTGTGAAGCATCTAGGGGGCGCTCCAGATATGAAGATCTTCCATAGCATAGTAGATCGAATTAGTCCGCTGGGGTGGCATTTAGTACTTCATTTTGATGCATCAGACCTTTTACAGTTTAAATCACTTTTAGAAGACTTACCTGTTCCCTATGTGATTGACCATATGGGACGCGTACCAACAAATCAGGGTACTAATCAATCTGCGTTCCGTTTGTTACTAGATGCGTTAAAGAGAAAGAATTGCTGGGTTAAAATATGTGGCGCTGAGAGGATATCAACCATGGGCCCCCCATTTACTGATGCTATCCCATTTGCAAAGGCCCTTTTGGAGGTATCACCAGATCGTATACTCTGGGGAACTGACTGGCCTCATCCTAATATTGCTAGAAGTATGCCAAATGATGGAGATCTCGTTGATCTGATTCCATTATTTATGCCAGACGAAAAACTACAAAAAAAAGTATTAGTAGATAATCCTGATCGTTTATATGGCTTTGATTTAAATTAATGAATACAGGCCAGTCAAATTTCTTTTTGGAGGGGCTACGTAAACTTTCATCGGTTTTTGCGTTAGTAGGTGGTGCTTTTTTAGTGTTACTGGTTTTTCTCGTCTTTACTAGTATTGTTGGGTGAACAGTATTTTCTAGGCCTATACCTGGCGACTTTGAAATTGTTGGTATTGGTACAGCGATATCAGTTTTCTTGTTTTTGCCTTACTGCTATTTAGAACATGGTAATGTGGTTGTGGATATTTTTTTTAAACAAATGCCGCCCAGTATTCAGAGGTTGTTAGATGCCTTCGCCTCATTTCTTTTTGGTATTGTTGCCAGCATTTTTTCATGGCAAATGCTTTTTGGCTTAGCAGACACTATTTACAATAAAGATATATCCATGATTGTTGGAGTTCCGTTGTGGATTGCATATCCATTTGGTATTGCATCCTTCTCTTTACTGGCTATCGCGTGTTTTTACAACATGACGGTTTACTTATGTGATCGCAAAGATGGGTAGTTTAGAACTAGCATTTTTAGGACTCATTGTTCTGCTGGTGCTTCTAATCGTTAGAGTGCCAGTTGCGATCGCGATGCTCGCCGTAGGTATCACTGGTTATATAACTTTATCAGGAATTGATCCGTTACTTGCCTACATGAAGACTGCGGCATTCTGGCAGTTCGCCTCCTATGATTTTACTGTCATTCCAATGTTTTTATTAATGGGAGAGTTTGCTGCTAGGTCTGGATTGAGTCGGTCATTATTTGCCGCCACTAATGTTTTTTTGGGACATCGCCGAGGAGGGGTTGCTATGGCAGCAGTAGGCGGTTGTGGTGCTTTTGGCGCAATATGCGGTTCCTCACTTGCAACTGCGGGTACTATGGCAAGAGTGGCAATACCTGAGCTTGAACGCTATCGATACTCAGGAAGTTTAGCTACCGGTGCGCTTGCTGCTGGAGGTACATTAGGGATTCTCATACCGCCTTCTGTAGCCTTGATTATCTACGCAATTGCCGTTCAAGCAAATATTGTACAAATGTTTCAGGCCGCACTTATTCCAGGAATTTTGGGGCTTGTAGGTTACCTTGTAGCTATATTTATTTGGGTGCGGGTTTCTCCGGAGTCAGGACCAGTTGGAGAACGAGCTAGTTCTAAGGAGCGAATTCAAGCCCTCATTGAAACATGGCCAACCATAAGTTTATTTCTGATTGTTATCGGAGGTATTTATTTTGGTATTTTTGACCCAACAGAGGGGGCAGCAGTTGGAGCATTTGGAGCAGGTATCTTGGCTTATTGGAAGGGTGGCCTTGATGGTAAAAGTTTGAGCTCTTGTATTAAAAACACGGCAAAGACAACAGGGATGATTTTTCTTATTTTGCTCGGTGCAGGTTTTCTCAATATTTTTTTTGCTCTTACTGGAGTCGCGGGACAATTATCTGAGTTGGCTCAAGCCAGTAGTCTAAGTCCATATTTAATCTTGATTTTATTTCTTCTAGCCTACTTGATTTTAGGGTGCCTAATGGACAGTTTGGCAATGATTTTTCTAACAATTCCAATTTTTTGGCCGATTATGTCTGGTCTTGATTTTGGGATGCCTGAGGCAGATCTTAAAATGTGGTTTGGGGTTGTTACGCTTATCGTTGTGGAGGCAGGCTTGATTACACCTCCGGTGGGAATCAACGTTTTAATTATCAATAACCACGCACCCAATGTTCCCATGCGTGACATATTTCGTGGTGTTATGCCATTTTTGCTTACAGGAGTTGTTCGTGTTGGGTTATTAATTTTGGTTCCGCCTTTAACCCTTTACCTCCCTCATCTTCTCTCATAAAGATATTAATCAGGATAGAATGCGACCTTCAAAAATCACGCTCTTAATAAGTGCATAGACATGTTGGTCTTTTTTTAATCCTAACTCTTTAACGGCATTAAGCGTCACTCTTGAGCGCAGACTTTGTCCGCTAACATTGAGTGTAAGTTCTGCAAAAACTTTATCTGATATATCTATGTTTAAAATATTGGCGTTTAAAATATTGCGAATACTTAAATGATGAGGGGGTTGAGTGGCTATCGCTACTTCTTTTGCTCGAATTAGGAGTTGAACTTTGGTTTTTGGCTTAAGGTTAATGGCGGGTACTTTAAGCGTTTCTTTTCCGATTAAAAGGTTTGTTATTCCCTCAGAAGTTGAATCAACAGTTACTTGGAGAATTGCACCTTCATCAAGTTGATCCGTCAGATGTCTAAGGTCAACTCGCTCTAGAATATTTTCAGTTGTTCCGGTTGCCTTGATACGGCCAGATGATATTAGAATTATTTCATTTGCTAAACGGGCAACTTCCTCAATATTGTGTGTTACGTACAGAATAGGTATCTGAAAATGTTTGGTTGTGTGTTCTATGTACGGAATTATTTCAACTTTACGCGCCCGGTCTAGTGCAGAAAGCGGTTCATCCATAAGCAGCAGTTGAGGGTTTTGTAGGAGGGCCCTACCTATTGCAACCCGCTGTTTTTCACCACCTGAAAGTGAATCTGGGAAGCGACTCAGGAGTGTGCGCAGTTCTAGTGATTCAACTATCTTAGAAAAATCTATGTGGTTCCTCTTGTGAAGTGATTTTTTGGCGCGTTTATAAGAGTAGTAAAGATTTTTTTCTACAGTTAAATGTGTGAAGAGCCTTCCATCTTGAAATACAAAACCAATCCTTCTTTTATGAGGTGGTAGAAATATATTTTTTTGCGTGTTTTGCCATACCTCATCTGCATAAGAAAGAGAACCGCTTGCATTTTTCTCAAGCCCGGCAAGAATACGCAAGAAAGTAGTTTTGCCTGCTCCACTAGGACCAAAAACAGCAGTTATTCCCTTTAGCTCAAGTGCATCATCAGACTCAAGCATAAAATTATCGAGTTGAAGTTGTATATGTGTATTTAGTAGAGGCACAAGTCAGAACCTGTTTAGCGGAAGCCGGCGGTTAAATATGTAAACGGATAGCAATACAACAAAGGAAAAAATGAGTAATCCAGCAGATAAAATATGAGCTTGTTCGTAAGATAGTGTTTCTACGTGTTCGTAAATTGCAATTGATACAACTCGCGTAGATCCGGGGATATTTCCACCGACCATCAAAATTACACCAAATTCTCCCAATGTATGAGCAAAGCTAAGAATCATCGCAGTAACATAACCTCTTAGCGCCATTGGGGATGCAACAGTGACAAATGCATCAATTGGTTTAGCCCCTAATGTTGCCGCTGCTTCCAAGGGGTCTGGGCCTATATTCTCAAATGCATTCTGTAACGGTTGAATTGCAAAAGGGAACGAATAAATTACCGATGCAATGATCAAGCCTGAGAATGAAAAAGTGAGTGTAGAGTCTGTTAGGTGTACCCAAAAACGTCCTACAGGACCAGCGGGTCCTAGTAGTATCAAGAGGTAAAAACCAAGAACTGTTGGTGGTAAGACTAGGGGTAATGCTATGAGCGCCTCAAGAACAGGTTTAATTCGTGAGCGAGTGTTTGCAAGCCACCAAGCCAGTGGAGTACCAATCACAAGCAACACTAGTACTGTAACCGTTGCAAGTTGAATGCTTAGCCAAACTGGCCCGAGATCCAATGAGTCCATGTGTTGATGAAGCCAGTCGAGAGAAGAGTTGTCAATGCAATCTACACCCCGTTAGCTGTCTGGCGTGGTATTCTGCACTACATCAGAACCGTAGGTATTTGCCGTGCCAAGAAGAATTATAGTAGCTATAACCGGTGCAGCTGGATCAGTGTATGGTGTTCGCTTGCTAGAAGAACTGAGACAAAATGCAGAGATTGAGACTCATCTTGTTGTTTCTCGGGCCGGTTTTCTAAATGTAGCTACAGAGCTCGATATGCGTCGAAGTGACCTTGAGGCGATGGCAGATGTAGTTCATTCCGATAGGGATATAGGAGCAAAAATCGCAAGTGGTTCTTACAAAACTGAAGGCATGATTGTAGCCCCATGCTCTATGAAGACGTTGGCTGCCATAGCCACTGGTTTTGCAGATAATTTAGTATCTAGAGCAGCGGATGTTGTGTTAAAAGAGAGACGTCGTTTGGTTCTCATGGTCAGGGAGACTCCTCTCAATTTAGTGCATCTTAGAAATATGACTACAGTAACTGAGATGGGGGGAATTATTTTTCCTCCTGCCCCTTCTTTTTACGCCAAACTTGAAAGTCTTGATGCAATGGTTAATCAAACCGTTGGAAGAGTATTAGATTTTTTTGAAATGGATTCAGACCTTGTAAGACGCTGGCAGGGCGTGAAAGGCGAAAGCGCTGAATAACCGAAACGTCAACTCTACAAAAACTATTTGTTAATTAACCCTTCTGGATCTACCAATGATATTTAAAAACTCAGCTCGGGTTCTTGGGTCGGACCGAAAATGACCAAGTAGCTTGCTGGTTACCATGGATACACCAGGTTTATGTATACCTCTAGTAGTCATACACTGATGGACTCCCTCTACAACAACTCCAACTCCTTTAGGTTTAAGTACATCATTGATGCAGTTAGCAATCTGTGCGGTCATTGATTCTTGGACCTGTAGTCGCTTGGAAAAGGTTTCTACAACTCTTGCTAATTTGCTTATTCCTACAACTTTGCGGTCTGGTAGGTATCCAACTTGAACCTTTCCAATGATTGGAGCAAGGTGGTGTTCACAGTGTGATTCAAAATCAATATCTCTTAGAACAACTAGCTCATCGTAACCATCCACTTCCTGAAAAGTGCGCCTCAGAAAATCTACTGGGTCTTCTTGGTATCCAGAGAACCATTCCTCGTAAGCTTTTGCAACTCGGGCAGGAGTAGATTGCAAGCCTTCCCGGCCGGGATCTTCGCCTATCCAGTTCAGCAGGGTCCTTACAGCCTTCTCAGCATCTTTTCTAGTTGGACGAGTCATTTTTTTCCTATGTGCTTGTTAGCATCACACAGTGGCGAAGCAGTCTAAGTCTGGTTAAGTTCTTGTGCAAGGATGTATTTTACAGATCTTTAATTTAGAACAAATGATATTTTACGATTCTGAGACGCTGGGTTATGGTGAATTATTAATTTTTTTATAATTTGATTAATGAGTACAAATGGGCTAATTCAAGCATTCGACAGTTGGCGGCACACGGGCGAACCAATGGTGCTTGCTACTGTGTATGAGACTAAGGGTTCAACTTATAGTAAAGCTGGACATCGAATTCTTATTGCATCTAATTTGGACTATCAAGGGCTGGTAAGCGGAGGGTGTCTTGAGGGTGATCTTGCAGAACGCGCTAAGGCAGTTATAGATGCTAATGAGCCAACTACAATAACATATGATATGCGCGATGATGCAGATGATCTATGGGGTCTTGGTGTAGGTTGTAATGGACTTATTCGTGTATTTCTTCAGCCACTGACGGCTATAGATGGGTATGAACCTTTTTCACAAATTGTTGAAAATCTTAAAGGGTCGGTTCGTAAAGCAGTAGCAACAGTGATTAATAGTAATACCGGAAATCTGCCGGTTGGCGCCACTTTATTATGGGCTGATGGTGACAACGTGTCCAAAGAGCTTAAATGTTTGCAAGCAGGTTGCCATGCTGCGCTCAATGCTAATGAAGTGATATTGAGTTCTGGGGAAAATGAAATGACTGTATTGTATTCACCCCTGCAACCTATACGACGGATTTTGGTCCTAGGTGCGGGTCTTGATGCATTGCCAGTGGTAAATATGGCAAGTGAATTGGGTTGGAGAGTTACGATAGCTGATCATCGCAAAGCCTATCTTGAAAAAGGGATTTTTGAATTAGCAGAACGTTCAATGCTCATTGAACCTGAACAAATGAGCCAAGAGTTAAACCCTGGTAGTTTTGATGCGGTTATTGTCATGAGCCATCATTTATTAACTGATCAGGTTTATTTAGAACAACTAGCTGAAGTTAATATAGGATATATTGGTGTGCTTGGGCCTGCCGACCGCAAAAAAAGACTACTCGATTCTCTTGATTCAAAAGCTGCCACTCTTCGTAAGCGATTAAAAGGTCCTGTGGGACTGGACATTGGGGCGACTGATCCTGAAAGTATTGCGTTGTCTTTATTGGCGGAAATACACGCGACTTTTGCTTGTAAGGTAGGTTAAAAAATGCACATAGTGTTGATCGAGTAGAGAGTTATAAGATGAAAATCTTAATGAAGATAGCTTTAGTGTTTGTGGTCTTAGTTCCCTATTTTTCTCAAGCGCAGTTGATTTCAGAGTTAGAGGGGATAGAGCCTGGATTTTACGAGCTGATATTACCGGGTACAGATAGGCGTTACACAATAGTTGTTCCTGAGGGCTATTCGCCGGGAGATTCTGTTCCCCTAGTACTGTCTCTACATTATGGAGGGAGCGTAACGCCCTTTTATGGACGAGGGTTGCTTGAGAACTTAATTGAGCCTGCTCTTAGAGGCTTAGGCGCGATCCTCGTTGCCCCAGACAGCGCGGCGGGAGATTGGTCAAACCCTGAGGCTGAGCAACATGTTTTGCAACTGCTTACTCACGTGATGAGGGTTTATAATATCGATGAACAAAAAACATTAGTTACTGGTTATAGCATGGGTGGTAGAGGGACTTGGTATCTTGCGTCAAGAAATCAGGACTATTTCAGAGCCGCTCTCCCAATTGCTGGATTACCAGAATCTAATTCTGGATCTATTGATTGGCAAATACCAATTTATGTAATCCATGGTGCTCAGGACCAAGTTCTTGCACTTAAACCTAATCAGTTGGTTGTTCAAGAATTACAATCAAGAGATAGTCCCGTGCAACTTGTTGTTTTGGATGGTGTGGGCCACTATGAGATTCCTCGATATCAGGAGCATTTAGCAGCAGCCGTTCCATGGATTAGAGAGTCATGGGGAGAGTAAGTGTTTTTTATAATAATTTACAAACTATGGTGGTAGTTTTTTAGATTGCAAAATAATTAATTATTGAAAAAAGTCTTTTATTTGGGCGTTATCGAGACACTTCAGGTGGTGTATTATCACGGTGTAAAATTAAAGATCGCCCTGCAAATTATAAATAAACCCAAGGGAACATAAAAATGAAACGTTATCTCAGGCCTTTGGCAGTAACTTTAGTTAACTCATTATTGGTTTTCGTGTCCTGTTTTCAGGGCTTGAATGCCCAGATATCTGATAGTGCTTCTGTGGCGTTAGTGGGTGCGCGCTTGTTTGATGGAACTGGACGTGATCCTCATGAAGAGTCAGTTGTCGTTATAAGAAATGGCCGAATAGAAATGGTAGGTGCCTTAGGTGATGTAGATATACCAGACGATGTTGAGAGAATAGATCTTTCTGGTAAGACAATTCTACCAGGATTTATCAATGCTCATGGACACTTAAACGAAGATCAGTCAGATAGGCCTATAAGGACTAAGTTGACTGAACAGCTTAGACTATATGCAGATTATGGGGTTACTTCGGTTGTTGTTCTCGGTGTTTTTTCTTTTGAAGAACTTGTAGTAGCAGACACTATAAATGATGAACAAGATCAGCTAGGTTTAGACCATGCCCGGGTATATGTAGCAGGGGATAGTTTGCAAAATCTTGCTACGGCAGATGAAGCTCGAATGAGAGTTAACGAGTATGCTAATGCAGGGGCAAATATCATAAAAATCCACATAACTGGTGGACCCAATGATATGACGCCTGAGGTATACGGGGCACTTATTGATCAGGCGCATTCACGGGGCCTCGGTGTTGCAGCACATCTTTATTACTTGGATGACGCGCATGGGCTTTTGGATGCGGGTGTAGATGTTATTGCGCATAGTGTTCGAGATCAGGCAGTTGATAACGCATTGATTCAAAAGATGCTTCAACAGAATGTTCCTTATATTCCGACTCTAACAAGGGATTTAGCACGATTTGTTTATGAAACAAGACCAGACTTTCTGGAGGATCCGTTCTTCTTGCGTAGGGTTAGCGCTTATCAGGGGGATGTTAATTATGTTACGGGAGATGAATATCAGGCTTTAAGTAGGAGTCCGCAGAGGCAGGTGGATAAGGAAGGATTAGCACAGGGGACTGAAAATCTTAAAACACTATCTGATGCTGGTGTCGTCATAGCAATGGGAAGTGATTCTGGAACAAATAATGGGCAATGGCAGGGTTACTTTGAACATACAGAGTTAGAGATGATGGTAGATGCTGGAATGTCGAACATGGAGGCCCTTGTATCAGCTACAGGCGGTGCAGCCAAAGCTATGGGGCTTGACCAGGATGTTGGTGTTTTGCAACCAGGGAGATGGGCGGACTTGCTTGTTCTAAACGCTAATCCTTTTGAGGACATTCGTGCAACCAGGGAGATTCATTCTGTGTGGATTGCTGGAACACCGCTAAATGGAGTTCCATAGCCTAGCTTTAAATAGTTGCAGAGATTAGAGAATAAATTAGATTCAAGGTGAGTTTCGGCATTTAATCATCAATTAATTTTTAAACATTACCAGCGAAATAATTTCGTAACTGTGCCTTCACTAAATCGATTTTGTTTACGAGGTAGTTCTATAAATCCCGTTGTTTGAGCGAGAGAAACAAAGTCTCCCGAGGTATTGGTTGGGCAGGGATGCGCCAATGATATGCCGTTTCTGCCCGCCTTCAGTTTTACCGGAAGGAAAAAGGCAAGGTTCGCTTTAAACACCACTTCTTCGGCCAGATAGGTAGTTTCTGGTTGTTTATGGTGTAGTCCCATTGCATGTTGTAATCCAGGGATTACATAACGGGTCAGACATACGAGAGTAGAAACTGGATTTCCTGGTAAACCAAAAATTGGCTTATGATCTTTACTGATTCCAAACCACATTGGGCGACCAGGTCGTTGTTCAATGCGATGAAAGATAGGTCTCGCACCAAGCTTATTAAGCACTTCTGGTACAAAGTCATAGTCACCCATGGAAACACCACCACTTAAAATTACTACATCGCTCTTGTCATGTAGGTCGGAAATTTTCTTTAACATGACTTTTGGGTCATCTTTAAGATTTTCTCGGGTAACTTTTGCCCGGCAGTGGCGCTCAAGGCTTGCCTCAATTGCATATTCATTTGACGATCTAATCTGGTGGGGCAAAATTTTTTCTTCTAGATTAACTAGTTCATCTCCTGTTGAAATGCACGCAACTAGAGGGCTTTCTGAAACTTTAATTTTTGAGTAACCAGCACTTGCAAGGATAGCCATCTCAGGCGGCCCAATTAAATTACCTGGAGATAGCAAATTGCTTCCTATTTTACGATCAGATCCACGCGAGTGAATAAATTGTCCTTTGGATATACTGATTTTGCTCTCAACTAAGACGTTTTTTTGATTTATGGTCACCTGCTCTATAGGAATTACGGTATCCACTGTGTCAGGTAGCATCGCACCAGTCATGATTTTTATGCATTCTGAGTTTTTTATGTCTGTAAGCGGTTGAACACCTGCACCTTGAGAGCCAACAAGATGATAGCGTCGTAAGCCTTGTTCCCAGTCATTAAATTTAATGGCAATTCCGTCCATAGTGACACGGTTAAAAGGTGGTAGGTCTCGCTCAGCTAGTACCTCTTCTTGTAATACACAGCCAATTGTTTCGCTTAGTGGTCGAACCACAGAGGAGAGCGATTGCATATGCTCAAGAATCAAGCTCTCAGCTTCAGCAACATCCGTCACTTTGTATATCCAATATATAAATAAGTTCTAATATCCATTTTAATTGGTCTCCATTACTTTAAGTTATTGATTTTCAGCGTTGCTTTCAATCTTTAGGGTTTTTTTCGCTTATTTGGTCAGTGCTATACTAAATGTAATTAAGGAGACTGAAATGGGCCGTATAATACTGTTCAGTCTAATAGGCTGTCTTGCCACAAGCGCGCTTTGGGGGCAAATACAAGGGAATAATCGCACCATTATTGGTAGGGGCAATGAATTTCTTTCTGCTGGAGCATTTTCTATTCGTATGGGCCAATATGATGAAGGTATTCGCCTTACCCAGCTTGGTCTGACCAGGTATCAGCCTAGTTTAGATGATCGAGCAGCTGCTCAATCTAACCTTTGTGCAGCCCATGCTGCCCGTGGTGAACCAATCATTGCGATAGATTACTGCACTGAATCTATAAGATTGGAAGAAAGGAACTGGCGAGCATACAACAATCGGGCTTACGCTTATTACTTGTTGGGGAGGCTATCTGAAGCAGAATCAGACCTTGCTGTTGCAGCAGGGATTAACTCAGATGCAAGGCAGGTTATACAGCTGAGGGGAATGATTAACGAACGAGGTCTGCGTCCTCGGGTTATTATGGAGGACCACCAATAGCACCTTCATTGAGACCTTTATGTTTGTATTTGCTTCTGTTGTGGATTGCGCCTTTTTCTTTTGGCCAGACACAGAGCCGGGGAGCACAGCCAATATTGGAACCCGAGCTTATTAATCATCTGGGTGTTTGGAACTGTATCTTATATGGTGATCCTGCAGCTGGGGATGAGAGAGTAATTCTTAACTTTGGACCAGATGGTTCAACTCGTATTGCAAGGCCAAGGCAGAATACACAGCAGCCATGGATGCCTTTATCCCGTTGGCAAATAGATGAGGTTTGGTTAAGTTTTACAGACTCGCGTATGCAGCGTACTTATAATGCGGATTTATCACGAACAGCTCTTGGCGGTGGGTGGGAAGCTTCCCCACTTATTGGAGGTTGGTGGTGCTCTGAGGCTGAACCTGAAATTGCTTCTAAGGCGCTAATAAGCCCATCTGGCGAACCTATATACATGACCGAGCCACTGATTCCAGAAGTTTTAGCTACACCAAGGTATCCGCGTATAGCTATTCGCGAAGCTAAAGAGGGTCGTGCAGTGGTGTGCTTCCAGGTTGATTCGAGTGGGAGGGTACAGGATCCACATTTTATTGAACTAACAGATCGGATTTTTCTTGCGCCAACACTTGATGCATTAATGTTATCTAACTATAAAGGTTGGTCTGAGGATCAGAATGAGAGGAATCGGCCTGCTTGTCGAAGTTTTGTTTATCAACTTGATCAGATTTATTAATTATTAAAAGAAAAGAATAAATTTTTGAGCAGCTCAATATTGTTGCGATTACTTTTTTGTAATGTCTTCTTTGCCACGATTAACTGAAGGTTCTGTTGGTCTACGGCTAAGAGCGCTGGCTGTACCAATGGCTATAGGGTTCGTAGCTTTAAACTCCTATAGCATTGCTGATACATATTTTGTCGGTCAGTTAGGAACACTCCCTCTGGCTGCCATGAGTTTTACCTTTCCGATAACCTTCTCGATGATTTCTGTTGGATTAGGGATTGGTATCGGCACGTCTAGTTTGGTTGCGCGATTACTTGGAATGGGAGAAAGAAAATCAGTCCAAAGGATTACAACTCATGCCTTATTTTTAGGGGTAATATTTGGTTTGCTAATTTCTATTATTGGCTTAGCAACAATTCGGCCAGTTTTTGAGGCATTAGGCGCTGATGAACGAACAATTCCATTCATAACAGACTACATAGAGATCTATTACCTAGGAAGTATTTTTCTGATTTTGCCGATGATAGGGAATTTTGCTATCAGAGCGACAGGCGATGCTTTAGTGCCCGCCATCATCTTGACCCTATCAGCCGTGCTTAACATTATTTTAGACCCCTTATTGATATTTGGATTGTTAGGGTTTCCGCGGCTCGAATTACAGGGAGCGGCTATCGCTACAGTAGTTGCAAATAGCGTTACGTTTGTTGCAGCAATCTTTGTTTTATCCAAGCGTGAAAAATTAATTTTGCCTGGGTTCCTGTGTTTTTCTGGTTTGTGGGATTCATGGAAGAAGCTTCTTCACATTAGCGTGCCGGTAACTGCTACGAATTTGCTTGTTCCTGTAACCATGGGGGTTATTACAGCTTTGGTTGCAAGTTTTGGACCAGGAGCTGTTGCTGGGTTTGGCGTAGCCTCAAGAATAGAGTCGGTTGTATTTATAGCAATATTTGCATTGCAGTCATCTGTGGGTCCATTTGTAGGGCAAAACTATGGCTCGGGGAAATTAAACAGAGTGCAAGTCGCGGTCAACTCTTCAGTTAACTTTTTTATTTTCTATGGCCTACTGATGACAATAATATTATTTGCTACTGCCAGACCAATTGCGACCTTTTTTGATGATAATCCTTTGGTTGTTGATGTTGTGGTTGCATACCTTCGGATTGTTCCGCTCAGCTATACAGCATTCGGTATAATGATGATTGCAGTCGCCGTTTTTAATTCACTTGCCCGCCCAATGCCTGCGGCTGTATTGACGTTTCTAAAGTTCTTCGTTTTTTACCTGCCCTTAGCATGGGGTCTTTCAGTCCTAGTTGGTATAAGTGGAATTTTTTGGGCGAATACGATATCTCATCTATTATTTGGTGTGATTTCGTATGCCTGGCTCAGGCAGTTTTTGAAAAATATAGAAGGGAGCGTGACTTTAAGTAGGCAGCAGATAGATAGCTCACGCGGGATATTTTATTGAGATTTACTAGATTTAGTTCAAATAGCTTAAAAAATCATTTAAAATACGCTAAAATACGCTAAAATACGCTAAAATACGCTAAATTAATTAAAATTAGTTTTGTGGCAGGCTGCTACGAATATCTGTGATTGAGTCTTCAGTAATTCTTAGCCATGCGCCTATCTCAAGTGCAAAAGCTTTATAGGATTCATAGACTTTGCCACTCATTTCATCTTGAGTTGCTAATTCCTCCATAACTTCAAGACTGATATCACGAAGGACTTCAAGCACTTCATCGGGAAACCGCCTGAGTTGAACGCCATGCTCCTCAACTAATGTTCTCAATGCTCTCTGGTTACGTGCGTTGAATTCAGAAAGGATGTAATCATTTTCAGCAATACATGCGGTACGAACAATGGTTTTTAGATCTTCAGGCAACCTTTCGTAAGCTTGTATGGATACAAGGCATTCCAGAGCCCCTGAGGGTTCTTGCCAGCCGGGGTAATAATAATACTCAGCAGCTTCATATAGACCAGCTGCTAGATCGTTATACGGCCCAACCCATTCTGTTGCATCAATAGTCCCTGTCTGCAAAGCAGTGTAAATTTCTGAGAGTGGAATATTGACTGGTAGCACTCCCGCTCTTTGCATAACTTCCCCGCCAAGACCTGGGATACGCATCTTCAGGCCGTTGAGGTTTTCAACAGATTTTATTTCGCGATTAAACCACCCACCCATTTGTGAGCCAGTGTTTCCTGCTGGAAAAGGAATGACACCAAGATTCTCATAAGCTTCCTGCCAAAGTTCCAGACCTCCGCCAAAATAAAGCCAGGCATTGAATTCATTTGGCAGCATGCCAAATGGGATACTTCCAAATAGTTGGGCAGCAGGTATTTGTCCCCGCCAATAGATTGGTGCGGAGTGACCTAGTTCTATATCACCCTGAGAAACCACATTAAGCACTTCCAATGCAGGTACTAATTCGCCGCCTGCAAATACATCCACTTGTATTCTTCCGCCTGATAACTCTTCAAGACGCTGCGCTAGGCGATTAGCTGATGTTCCATGACCTGGAAAGTTAGGTGGCCATGAAGTTACCATGCGCCACCTAACCCGTTCTAATGACTCTGCGGAGGAAGATGATTCCTCTGTTTGACTGCAGGCAGCAAGAGCTCCTAAACCACCATATAGAAAATTTCTTCGACGCATGGCTCTCATTCTGCCATTCAATTGTATTTCTAGAAAGGTGGTAAGTTTGTCTGATCTGTCTAATATTTATGATTAACGCTAAGAAAAGAAAAAATACGCAGCTTTTTATCGAACATAATTGTGTAGAAGGGTCCGCATGACAGACAATTACGTATATGGATATTGAGGAAAAAATTAGTAAAGACTTTGTTCGGCAGATTATCGAAGCTGATACTGCTGCTGGAAAAAATGATGGCAGGGTACAAACACGATTTCCACCAGAGCCAAATGGATATCTGCATATTGGGCACGCTAAAGCTATATGTCTTGACTTCGAAATTGCGAATGAGTTTGCTGGGCAATGCTATCTGAGGTTTGATGATACTAATCCGGAGAAAGAGGACATTGAGTATGTCGAGGCAATAAAAGAGGATTTGAGGTGGCTTGGTTATAGTTGGGATGGACGCCTTTCCTATGCATCCGACTATTTTTCAAAACTATATGATCTAGCGATACACCTTATCCGGGAGGGAAAAGCCTATGTTGATAGTCTGAGCTCTGAAGAAATTCGGTTGCTTCGCGGTACGCTAAAGGACCCAGGTAAGAATAGTCCTTATCGAGATCGTTCCACTGAGGAAAATTTAGCGCTATTTGCAGAAATGGCTAGTGGTGTATTTGAGGAAGGTGAGCATGTTCTGCGCGCCAAAATCGATATGACATCTCCAAATATTAATCTGCGTGATCCTACTTTATATCGTATTAGAAAAGTGTCTCATCAGAGAACAGGTGATAAATGGTGTATTTATCCAATGTATGATTTTGCGCACACTCTTTCCGATGCACTAGAAGGTACGACTCATTCTTTGTGTACCCTTGAATTTGAAGATCATCGTCCTTTGTATGAGTGGTTTTTAGAAAATCTTCCTGTTGCAAATAAACCACGTCAAATAGAGTTTTCTCGTTTGAACTTGATGTTTACAGTTATGAGCAAGCGCAAATTATCCCAGTTGGTTGATGAAGGGTATGTCGAGGGGTGGAATGATCCAAGGATGCCAACTCTCTCTGGTATAAGAAGGCGTGGTTATACTGCTGCATCTATTAAAGATTTTATTGGTCGAGTTGGGGTCACAAAAAAAGATAATACAATTGAGCTTGGTTCCCTAGAAAATTGTCTAAGAGAGGAGTTGAATGAAATAGCTCCTAGGCGTTTTGCTGTTCTGAGGCCCCTTAAGGTAATCATTGAGAATTATCCTGAAGACAAAGAAGAGTGGTTAGATGCATCTAATCATCCAAACCGCCCAGAATTAGGTACTCGACAGATTCCTTTTTGCAAAGAGCTCTATATTGAAAGTGATGATTTCAGAGAAGATCCGCCACGTAAGTTTCGAAGATTAAGTCCTGGTGTGGAGGTGCGGTTACGTTATGGATATATCATTAAGTGTGAAAGTGTAATTAAAGATAAGTCTGGCAAAGTTGTTCAGTTACATTGTACTTATGATTCTGCGACGCAAAGTGGTACTGAGCAAGGACAAAGAAAGGTTAAAGGTACAATTCACTGGGTTTCTGCAAGACATGCTATTTGTCGAGATTTACATTTGTACGATAGACTTTTCGTGGCCCCAAATCCTGATAAAGGGGATGGAGATTTTAAACAATATATAAACCCTGATTCCCTTGAAATCCTGAAAAATTCAATGCTTGAGCCCTCATTGGAAAATGCTAAGCCTGATGAGAGGTTTCAGTTTGAGCGTCAAGGGTATTTCATGATTGACTCAGAAGCTTCGGAGCAAACTGTTTTTAATCGTACAGTCACACTCAGAGATTCGTGGGCAAAAATTGAGCGACAAGCGATAACTCAATCAACAAAGAAAAGCTAGATATATTTTTTAAATTGAAATTACGGTTTTTTCGCAGTTATTGTTTGCACCTCCTCTTTGATCGCAATATCCGGTACTTCCCAGCCTCTTGCCCAATAAATAAATGGGGTATCAAAGGCTGCAATAAATACCTTGAAAACATACTTTGCTAAAGCAAGTTTAAAGGCGGTGATTAAATCAAAAATTCCCCACCAGACAATAACCGCATAAAGGATAGTGTCGAGGGCCTGAGATGTTATTGTTGATATGTTATTACGGATCCATAAATGTTTACCTTTTGTCCATCGTTTTAATTGGTGGAAACACCATACATCGAAACTTTGGCTTATAAGATATGCTAGAAGCGAGCCGAAAACGAACCTTGGTGTAAAATCTAAAATACTAGAGAATGCTTGGTGAATTTCGCCAGATAGCACTACTGATTCTGGACGCGTAGAAGGAAGGTAAAGCAGGCTCATGCTCATCATTACTACGACAATAACACTTACAGAAAAACCAAGAAGGACGGCCTTACTGGCTGCTACGCGTCCATGTTTTTCTCCAAGTAAATCAGTAGCAAAGAAGATTGTTGAATAAAATATCACTCCCAAGCTGGTCTCCATTCCCATAATCTGAGTCAGCTTAGGCCCTTGAAGGTTGGCGAGCAGTATTGCGAGAACGATTGCTGCGGTCAGACCGATACGCCCAAAAAGCCGGTAAAGTAACAACGTCATGGAGAGATCCAAGATCAGTGTGATTAACCACAACAGATTTTGGTTCTCGTGAAAAAAATTGATTGCACTGTCTGGGATCATTAGTTCAAGTGTCTCTGATCAGAGATCAAGGAATCAAGAAAATTTGTCTTTTTGGCGGAACAATATGCCCAAGATCTGAAACCCTCTTAGCTGGATCAGGTAGTATATTCATCATGAGCAAAAACATAACTCAATTAGCAGCGCCTGTGGATGTTAAAGATGCTTTTGGTAGGCCACTTCATGATCTACGCATTTCTGTAATTGATCGTTGCAATTATCGATGCCCTTATTGCATGCCAGCAGAGATTTATGGTGAGTCATACAAGTTTTTATCAAGAAAACATTGGTTAACTGCTGGGGAAATTAAGCGAATTGCTAGTTTATTTATACAGTTAGGAGTTGCCAAGGTACGGATAACTGGTGGGGAGCCGTTGCTGCGAAAAGATATTGTGGAGATAGTAAGCTCATTAAGTGATTTGCCAGGGCTTGATCTCGCTTTAACATCTAATGGTAGTTTGCTGGCGTCCCATGCAAAGGACCTAAAGAAAGCTGGACTTAAAAGAATTACTATAAGTTTGGATAGTCTTGATGAGTCGGTATTTAGTGAAATGAGCGGAAGAAAAGGGGAGGTATCTCGTGTTTTGCAAGGAATAGAAGCTGCTCAAAGTGTGGGTCTTACTCCGATTAAGATAAATGTTGTAATACAAAAGGGTAAGAATGATCATACAGTACTAGACTTGATAGATCAGTTTCGTGGCTCTGACACTATCGTACGTTTCATTGAATACATGGATGTTGGAACACTTAACGGTTGGCGCCTAGATGAAGTCGTATCCTCTGCTTCTCTCGTTGAACAGATATCGGCGCGGTGGCCATTAAAGCCTGTAGAGCCAAATTATCTAGGTGAGGTTGCCAATCGCTATATTTTTGAGGATGGTAAAGGTGAAGTTGGATTTATTTCTTCCGTTAGTGAGCCATTTTGTGGTGATTGCCATCGCGCGAGAATATCGGCCGACGGTACTATTTACACATGCTTGTTTGCTAAGGATGGCATTTCCATAAGAGAGCAGCTAAGAGCAGGAGCTAGTGATTCAGACCTAATTGGTTTCTTACAGGGTATATGGAGAAACAGGAAAGATCGTTATAGTGAACAGAGAAGAGAAAACAACGAGATTCGAAAAACTGAAAATTCAAGAGTGGAAATGTACAGGATGGGTGGCTAAATGCTTAGCCATGTAGACAAGTCTAACCATCCCACGATGGTTGATGTAGGCAAAAAAGAAACGACTCATAGAACCGCTTGCGCTCGAGCAGTCATTATTTTTCCTGAGGATTTGATAGAGGCCGATAAAGACCCTTTGTTAACAAAGAAAGGCCCTGTAATTGATACCGCCATAGTTGCGGGGGTTTTGGCGGCAAAAAAAACTCACCATCTAATTCCTTTTTGTCATCCTATTCCTATTGAAGACTGTTCTATAAAAATAGAATGGAACGCTAAAAAAGAACTTGAAGTTCTATGTTCTGTGAGAGCAACTCATAAGACTGGCGTTGAGATGGAAGCATTAACAGGAGCTTCAGTAGCAGCATTAACCGTTTATGATATGTGCAAATCATTATCTCATGAAATACAGATTCAAAAGGTCGTCTTGGTATCTAAGACTGGAGGAAAGACAGATTTTTTAGAATTAGAGAAACTATGATTCAAGTCACTGCAAAATATTTTGCCGTCTTTCGGGAACAGGCAGGTATAGAAGCTGAAGTTCTATCTACCAGCGTAGAAACTGCTAGAGAATTTTATGCTGAGGTTGCGATTCTTCATAATTTTTCTGACCCTGTGATGAATTGTAAAGTAGCTATCAATGATGAACTCGCTGGTTGGGATTCTGTTATTTCTGAAGGGGACGAAGTTTTATTTTTTCCACCGGTTGCTGGTGGCTAGAAGTTCATAGATTCGTGAGTAGTCCTGTTTTTAAAATTGCTAGCGAACCTATGAGTATCACCTCATTAAACCAAGAATTGAGAGATGAATCTGCTGGTGCCTACGCATCTTTTGAAGGTTGGGTCCGTAACCTTAATGATAGTAAAGTTGTTATTTCTTTAGAATATGAAGCACATACAGCAGTTGCCACTAGTGAAGGTGAAAAAATTCTTGTTGAAGCAATTGAAAAGTTTGAGCTTATAGCAGCTAGAAGTTTTCATCGTATTGGCCATCTTCAGATTGGCGATTGCGCAGTTTGGGTGGGAGTAAGCGCAATGCATCGTGGCCCGGCTTTTGAGGGGTGTCGTTATATCATTGATGAATTAAAGCATCGCCTTCCTATATGGAAGAAAGAGTATTATCTTAACGGAAATTCTAGTTGGATTAATTGTCAAACCGGTAATACATAGGAACCTGAAAGCAGAGAATTTACCTTTTATCACAGTCAACAGCTGGCAAAAGTCTAGTTTTTTAAGTTTTCCGCGTCTTCTTTTGTGTCAATATCGAAAGAAGCTTCTTGCATGGGTACGGCACTAATCGGTTTGATACTGTCTCTAATCAATTTTCGGGCACCAATATCGCCTTCAATTGTTTGTGCTTTACTCCAAAATGTTCTAGGTAAAATTACAGGCACACCAAGCCTATTTTCATAATAAGCTGCGGCTATATGTGACGGGCATTGGCTCCATTTTTGAACAAGACGGTTTAGGGATTTAATGCTTACATAAGGTTGATCAGAGACTAAAATTAATGCTGCCTTTGCGCATTCAGGTAATGAGGAAAGTCCTATTGAAAGAGAGCTGCTCATCCCTTTTTTCCATTCTGAATTAGTGATTGTGCAGGCATTTGGGTGCTGACTTTGAAGTAGTTTCTGTATTCTTAATGCATGTGCTCCAAGAACAACAAGTACTCTATCAGGTGTCACAAGTTCTGCAGTATTTACTGCATGTGCAATTAAACTTCGACCCTGGTATCTCAAAAATTGCTTAGGAGACTTTAGTCGACTTGAGTCACCGGCTGCCAGAATCAAGCTCCAAAGGTAACTGTTATTGTGATTATCTGATTTGGTCATTTCACGAACTATAACTTAGGTTTAAAACTTTAAGGAGTGGGGTTTTCTTGTTAGCCTTTTTGGTTATAGAACTAATTAGAGCAGATAGTGCTTGATAGAAAGTAATAATAGGATTTAAAGGATAGAAAGTTAGTGCGAATTCGTTTGGGCCTGGCTAGAAGGCGAGAAGCGCCTGTTATTGCTTTAATGTCGCGGGATTTAGTTGAGCATGGCATCCCATCATCATGGAATGAAGACAGGGTTCTTAATTGCCTTGTTGATTCTAGCTTTGTAGTGGTAGTGGCTCGACACATTCGACAAGTCGCAGGGTTTGCTATAGCAGAATTTACTTATAACAAAATTCATCTTGATCTATTAGCTGTTAGCCAGGGTTACCAACGCCAGGGTATAGGCAGACAATTGATAGAGTGGCTTGAGTCCTCTGCTAAAACATCTGGACGCAAGATTATGAGTCTTGAGGTACGTGCTTCTAATACCGGTGCCATGGGCTTTTATAATCGTTTAGGCTTTTATGAGGAGAGCGTAAAACATGATTATTATGCTGGGAAAGATGATGCAATTTGTCTGCATCGCAGACTAAATTCTGGGTTAGCATCGATAGATTCCTGTTAAAAAGGAGTCATATAGGCTTTGTTAGCCCTATTCATGGAGTACACTGTAATCTAATTCGTCTTTAGAGAAAAAAATGAAAAATAAGATGATATTAAGAAATTTATTAAACCTTTCAGTAGTCGGGCTGTGTGGTATGTGTTCAAGCCTAAGCGCACATCATGGCGGTGCCGTATATGACTTAACTCAACAGGTTACTTTCCGCGGCGAGGTAACTCAATTTAGATTTGTTTATCCTCATGTGCTTGTTTATTTCTCTGTGGAGAGTGAAGATGGACAGGTTGTGGAATGGTCTGGGGAAATGACTACTCCAAACAGGTTAGCGCGCGGAGTTGGAGGCGGAGGAGCAACTAATATTGTACGTTGGACAACCGAAACACTTCAGCCTGGTGATGCAATAGAAATTTCAGGTGAAATTGCTAGAAATGGCGCCCCATCGATGCGTATACGTAGAATAATAGACGCTGATGGTGTTGCACTATTGGGTGGAACAACTCTGGGGCGTGCAGCTAGCCCGATTGTGACTGAAGTGGCGTCTTCAGAACAAGTTGTTTCTGGGTCAGATCTTACTGGTATGTGGAGGTGGAGTTACAACGCTAGATGGCAGAACTACGCATTTACAGAAGATTTGCCTGTTATGACAGATTGGGCAAGGGTTCGTTTTGATGATTCAAAACCCACTTTCGGGCCTCGTGGTGTTGCTGTTGGCGAAACAAATGACCCTGCTTATCAGTGCCTCCCGCCGGGCGTACCAAGGATTTATGCTCACCCCGCTCCATTTGAGATTATTCATACACCCAACCGAGTTATGATTTCGTATGAGTATCAGGGTTGGGTTCGCCAAGTATATACAGATGGGCGAGAACACCGCCAAGGTAGGCCCCCTTCTTGGATGGGAGAGTCGATCGGGTATTGGGATGATGATGTCCTTGTTATTGATACAAGAAACTTTAATGACAAAACCTGGATTGATCGGCGTGGTCTTCCACATAGTGATCAATTGCGTGTTATTGAACGTATACAGCGTACTGGTGAAAATGAGTTGGTTATTGATATAACAGTTGAAGATCCTATTGCATTTCCTGAGCCTTGGACTGCACGTCGGGTTTTTCAAACAGTTAATTGGCGATTGGAGGAATCTGTTTGTCTAGATGACGAGTCCTTTACAGAGTTTGAAGAGGCTGTTATTAATTTTAATGATAATCAGGCAGTAAACCGATGAAAAAAATTAAATATTCGAGCCAAGAGAGTTTATGTTTGCCTTCGGGTAATTACAAAGCATTCAATCCTCTTTTAAGGGCCACCATTTTCTGTTTAGCAGTTACGGCTTTTAGCTGTACATCTTCAGACCCTATACAGTCTTTAGAAGGCTTAGCGCTGGATGCTTTGGCACAGATAGATGGCGAAATTCAGGTTTCAGGGCTACGTGAGTCAGTCGAAGTTATCCGTGATGAGTGGGGAATTCCTCACATTTATGCTCAAAATGAAGAGGATCTGTTTTTTGCCCAAGGGTATGTCATGGCCCAAGACCGGCTTTGGCAAATGGAGATGTGGCGGCGCTGGCGTGAAGGTCGACTCGCTGAGATTTTTGGGCCAGTAGCACTCGATTATGATCGCCGTACTCGCTTAATGATGTTTAGGGGCCCATTCAATGAGGATGAGTGGACTAGCTATCATCCTGATGCTAAAAAACTATTTACGGCCCATGCTAATGGTGTCAACGCATTTATTGAAGATAATAAAGATAACCTCCCGGTAGAGTTTCATATGACTGGCATTTCCCCAGAGCCCTGGTCTGCAGAAACTATTGTTTTGCGCTGGGCATCGCTTGCAGTACCAAGTGTTCGTGGGCATGCAATTCATGAAGTTCAGCTTGCATTAAATGTTGCAAAACTTGGTGTGGAGGAGGCTAATCGTATCGCAGCACCAGATCCATGGGATGAACTAATAGTTCCTGAAGGACTAGATATAAGCATTTTTACTGAAGAGCTGCTTGAAGCTATGCGTAAAGGTGATGATGATCCTTTTGTTACAGGGAGACTGCCTCCCTTAGAAATTATTGAACCATACGCCTCAATGGGTTCGTCAGAAAATTTACAGGTCTCACAGATTTCCCCGAGGCCAATTGCAACAGAGGGAAGCAACAACTGGGTAATGAGCCCACACCGATCTCCGACAGGTGTTCCAATCTTGGCAAATGATCCGCACCGCCGCATAGAAATGCCAGCCCTTCGTTATTTTGTGCATCTTGTTGCCCCGGGATGGAATGTCATTGGGGGTGGCGAACCACCGTTTGCTGGTGTGGATGCAGGGAATAATGAACATTTAGCATGGGGATTCACTTTTGCAGGTACTGATATGGTCGATGTATTTGTTGAAGAGTTGCATCCTGACGACCCTAATTTAGTGAGATGGCAAGATGGCTGGGAGCCTCTTCATATTATTGAAGAGGAAATACCTGTAAAGGGACAGGATCCGGAACCTGTGGTTTTGAAATTTAGTCGTCATGGACCTGTTTTTTTTGAAGATATTGATAATCGCCGTGCCTTCTCTGTTAGATCAGTTGTTCAGGAACATGGAACTGCTGCATATAAGGGAAGCTTTCAGATGGCTCAAGCTGAAAGTTGCGAGGATTTCTTTGATAGAGCAATGCACTGGCTAGTGCCTAGTCATAGTCTCATTTGTGGGGATGTGGAAGGAAATATTGCTCTGCAGGTGACCGGCTTCACACCAGACCGTAATGGTTGGAACGGTCGGTTGCCGGTGCCAGGAACGGGTCAATACGAATGGCGTGGTTTTCGTACAGATCTTCCGCGGGAATATAATCCTGAGAGAGGTTATATAGCTACTGCCAACAACAATGTTCATCCGTCTGGTTATGAGGGCAGGCCAGTTTTTTACCATTCCTCTATAGGCGTTGAAACGTCGAGAATAACAAGACTTCATCAGCTTTTAAGCTCGGTCGAAGCACCTTCAATCGAAGAACATATTGAGATGCAGCAAGATGCCTATTCTCTGGCAGGTGAGAGGGACATTCCTTTGTTTAGTGGGTGGGTTTCAGATGATTCTGATATTGAATGGGCAAGGGAATTGATTGAAACCTGGGATGCAACGCTTTCTAGAGACAGTATTGCTGGCGCGCTTTATGTGCGTTGGAATGAAGAAGTGGATGAGAGAGCGAGACAGACTGATATTGCCTTCCAACAGCGTCGCGTTCATATAGAGGCAGGACTCAGATCAGCTATTGAACGTTTAACACAAGAACTTGGGCCTGATAGAGATCAGTGGCGCCACGGTCGTGTGCATGCAAGCCCGCTCCAACATATGTTTATTCCTGACTTTAATTTGCCAGCAGTTGAGAGACCAGGTGGCTTTGGATCCCTTAACGCTACAGGAGCAAACTTTCGACGGATTATAGATTTGGCGGACTTAGATCGTTCTGTTGCTACCAATGCCCCTGGACAATCAGCACAACCTGGTAGTCCTTTTTATGGAGATCTGACTGAAACCCTAGGAAATGGAAGCTATTTTCCTCTCCTAAACACAAAAGAAGCTGTTGAGAGCCGAGCAGCTCACCGACTCACTTTAAAATCAGTTAATGATTAAGGTACTTCCCCTAGGAATAAAAATGAAAAGAAATATTCTGATGCGTGTGTTCTATTGTGTTTTACCTGTCCTATGGACTGTACCTGTCGTTGTTGCACAAGAAGAGAATCCTTCTGAGCCGTGGAACTGGTCTGATGACTATGTGCATTCTGTGGTTAATCAGGTTCGAGCTGGTCGTGATCTTAATCCATCAAGTTGGCCTGATAACTCGCGTGTCGCTGTTCTTTTCTCATTTGATGTGGATAACGAAACGGTTAAGGGCTTACGTACAGGAGATCCCAGTATAGGTACTCTTTCAGAAGGACAATATGGTGCCCGTGTTGCACTTCCACGTGTGCTTAGCGTTCTAGATGCCGAAGCCATACCAGCAACATTTTTTTTTCCTGCTTGGAGTTTAAAAATAGCTCCTGAGCAGGCGGAAATAATTATGGCATCAGGCAGGCATGAAATTGGTGTGCATGGTTGGATTCATGAAATGAATACTGCTCTCGATGGGGAAACTGAAGAACGTCTTTTGCGCCAGGCTACTGACACTATTGAGGCGATAAGTGGGGTTCGACCGGTTGGTTACAGGGCACCTTCATGGAATCATAGTGCTAATACACTGAGTATTATTCGTGAGATGGGGTTTCTTTATGAAAGTTCTTTGTTTGCTGATGATCGGCCGTATGAGTTGCTTCAAAATGGCGAACCAACAGGACTGATTGAGCTACCAGTAGACTGGGTTCTAGATGATGCTCCATTTTTTAATGCTTTGGGCAATCGGTATATGAATCCCAGAGATATACTGCAAGTATGGATAGATGACTTTGACCGCGCATGGGAAGAACAAACAATGTTTCTTCTCACTATGCACCCTCATGTCATAGGTCATCGAGCAAGCATTGTGGCTTTGGAAGGGCTTATTGGCTACATGAAAACTAAAGAGGGTGTTTGGTTTGGTACTTTAGCTGATGCCGCTTTGTGGGTTCATGATCAAGCCGGTTTGTAATCTTATTAAACCAACCTTTACTAAGAATATTTAAATTTGGCTGGTGATTTTTTCACTGATTTAGTGTTTTTAATTCATTAGATTTTTTCCGTAGTTATAAATTTTTCATGAATTGTAAGCCTCAAAGGGGTAATGATGAATAATAATTTTTTAGATGAACTAACTGCAGGAAGTTCTCCAACAAATATGCAGATCGGTTACTTTTTTATGCGTATTTTATTAGGCATAAATTTATTTTTTCATGGTTTTATGCGAATCATTCAGCCCGGTGGTGTAGCAGTTTGGGAAGAACCTATGGCTGCAACTTTTCAGGGGACGTTTTTACCAATGATAATTGTCCATGCGTTTCTAAACATGATTCCATATATTGAAGTAGTGTTGGGCGCTATGACTATTCTAGGTTTCTATACGCGCTGGGCTTTATTGGCAGGTATTTCTTTTTATGTTTTGCTTATGTTTGGACACACAGTTCGGCAAAACTGGAGTGGTGTTCACATTGTTATGCATTATGGATTTTATTATTGGGTTTTACTTGTATTAATTGGGCAGAATTGGCTTGCTCTAGATAATCGAAGAGCTATAAAAAATAGTACCTAGGGATTGTGCTGTGTTTATAACGTCACGGAAAAATTATGATGGAAATTGAAAGAATTAACCCTGATAGCTTATATAAACATCCCAATTTCACGCGAATTATTACTGTGAAAGGACCAATGAAATTGATTTTTATAGCAGGACAAACACCATCTGATGAAAATTATTATCCTGTATCCGTTGGAGATTATCGTGCACAGTACATTGCGGTAATGAAAAATCTAGAAATACAATTGAAAGCAGCAGGGGCAGATTGGAATGATGTGGTTTTTCGACGAATCTTTGTTCTCGATGTTGAAGAGTTTAAAAGTAAAACAAGGGGAGAGGGGGCGCCAGAATTTGGTGATCCAGATAACCCACCACCAACAACCCTAATTGGTGTAACAGAATTAGCTGATAAGGACTTTTTAATTGAGGTTGATCTTATGGCTGTGACTGATGTCTGAACAATTTTTTCGGTAATACATTTAAATTTTAGGGGAGTTATTGTGAAAAAAAGTAATGTTATTTCTCTTTCTCTGCTAGTTCTTGTGTTGGGGGTATTTATTGGCTTTCAGATAACTTTTACATCTGCATGGAGTCAGCCTAACTGGCACCAAACTCAGTCAGGACGTTCTGTAATTAGTCCTGAAAATTACCCTTACTTTGGGTTTCCCTACAGTCCTGGAATTCTTGTGGGAGATACGCTCTATATATCTGGTCATCTAGGCCGAGATCCTCAGACAACTGAGTTGGTGGAGGGGGGTATTCAGGCTGAAACTCGTCAGGCTATAGCTAATATTCAAGAAGTCCTGACAGCTGCTGATATGAGTTTGGAAAATGTTGCAACAGTTACAGCTTTTATTACTGATATTAATGATTTTCCAGAGTTTAATTCAGTTTATAGAGAGTATTTTCCAAATGATCCCCCTGCAAGGGCTACGGTACAGGTTGCCGCCTTAAATGTTGGTGCTCAAGTAGAGCTACAGATGATTGCTGTTAGATAAAATTCATTCTTTTACTTTGTTATTTTGTTAGGCAAGATTACTTATTTTCTAGTTGATGATTTTTAAGTGGAACAAATCAATGGAGAGTAAATGTCTCAGTTGATAGAAAGAGAATTTATTCCATTAAGTATTGCGATACTTAGTGTTTCTGATACGCGAAATGAAGCTACTGACCAGTCGGGTGCGCAGCTTGTGAAGAGTTTAAGCAGTGTAGGTCATCAATTGTATGAAAAGGTTATTGTCAAGGATGATCTTAAAGAAATAAGCGACCAAATATCAAAATGGATTGCTGATAATAATGTTGAGGTGGTTATTTCTACAGGAGGAACTGGAGTTACAGGACGGGATGGAACACCAGAGGCAATAGAGCCGTTACTTGAAAAGACTATTGATGGTTTTGGCGAATTATTTCGTGCATTGTCATATGAAGAAATTGGCACTTCAAGCCTTCAATCAAGATGCCTTGCAGGCGTAGCAAATGGCACTTATATTTTTTGTCTTCCTGGGTCAACTAATGCGTGTATAACTGGATGGGAAAAAATTATTTCATTGCAATTAGATTATCGAACTAGGCCGTGTAATCTCGTCGAGCTCTTGCCTCGGTTAAAAGAGAATAGTTAAATAGAGGCTTCAGTGGCCGAGGGGTGGTCGGAAACGACCTGAGAAGCTAACCGCAAGGTTTGTTAACCCTTTGAACCTGATCCGGTTAGTACCGGCGAAGGGACGGAAAGTTCTATAGTCATCCCTGCTCGCTATACGAACTGGATTTCTTGTTATTAAGGAGGTCCATTTTGATTAGTACTTGTTGGCGGTTTTTTCTAGAGTTTATCGGTTCTGCAGCTCTAATTATTTTGGGCTTTAGTTCACCCCTGCCTGTTTTAGCGCAAGATTCTTTCACATCGCTTGAAGAAGTAGTGGTAACAGCAGGTTTTCGTGAACAAGGCCTAATGACTAGCCCGGGTAGTATCACCGTTATAAATGAGTCTGTTGTCAGCAATCGCGGAGCACAACACTTAGAGTCAGTATTAAGTGTCTCTCCAAATGTTAATTATTCAGGTGGTTCTTCTCGTTCACGTTTTGTGCAAATTAGGGGAGTTGGTGATTTAGAACAGTTTGTTGATCCTAAGCATTTTCCTTCTGTTGGGATTTTGATTGATGATATCAATTTTGGAGGCACTGCAAATGCCGGGATGCTGTTTGATGTTAATCAGGTTGAGATTTCTCGGGGGCCACAAGGTACCCAATTTGGGACAAGCGCTTTGGCAGGGCTTGTGAATATTCGCAGTAATCGCCCAACAAATTACTTTGAAGGTTATGCTGAGATTGGGGTAGGGGATTATGGTAGTCAAAATGCAGGTGGCGTAATAAGCGGCCCTATTAGCGCAAGTACCTCAGGGCGACTTTCTGTGCACAAGAACATTGGAGATGGATATATCAATAATATCCACTTAGGGCGTTCTAATACCAATGGTTATGATGAAACCACCATACGAGCATCTATCGAGTTGCAGCCAAAGGATAGTTCGAGTTTTGAAGTGACAGCCTTCTATTTCGATGGTAACAATGGTTACGATGCTTTTTCGCTAGACAATTCAAGAAATACTTTGTCAGATAAGCCAGGCCATGATAATCAGGATACCCTAGCGTTAGCTTTGCGAGGTTTTTGGCAATTAAGTGAATTTGTAAACTTGGAAGCAGTTGCTACTTGGTTAGATAGTGACCTTGAATATAGTTTTGATGAAGATTGGACTTATGTTGGAATATGTGACGGAACATTGTGTGATCCCGTACTAGATTATTATTCCAATACAGATAGTTATCTAAGAGATCGGAACGAAATATCTTTTGATTCGCGTTTGTTGGGAGATTTTTCTTTTATAGGTTTAGGCAATACGCAATATGTTTTGGGCGTATATGCACAGAGAAGGGATGAGGATTTACACAGACAGTCTTATGGAGACTTTTTTAGTTTTTATGAGACTGAAAGAAGCGCTATTTATGCCCAAATAGATTCTGACCTTACTGAGCGGTTGAGCATCACTGCTGGTATGAGATATGAAAGTTTCAAGGATGCTTATAGAGATAGTGTCGCACTTAACTCAAATAGCGATGACCGCCTCCGAACTGGTGACTTAACCCTTACATATCTTATGGGTGAAAACTCGCTGCTTTATGCGACCATATCTAGTGGCGCTAAGGCTGGTGGGATAAACACAGAAGCTAGTGCAAAGCTGGCTTCTATGCAAACAGCTTTCCAGGCATTTATCAGACCTCGACTAGTGTTTGGCAGAGAAGCTTTGGTTAATAGGGAAATTGGGATAAAAGGGCTCTATCTTGATGACCAGTTAACTATGCGAGCTTCAGTTTTCCATATGAGTAGAGACAATGCACAGCTGGAGTCTTGGATGTATGACGCTGCTGGATACCTATGGATCGGATTTCTCGATAATGCTGATGGGACTAACTGGGGGTTGGAGACTGAGATTAGTTATCAATTCTCAGACAGAGTTCAGTTGTTAGGCTCCCTTGGTCTGATTGAGGCTGAGGTGGAGAATATTAAAACGTACGATCTGGATATTTATGATTTTGTAGATCGAGAAAATATTGATCAGACTAAATCTCCACATTGGCAGTACCATTTTGGAGCTAATATTTCCCTGACGGATAGAATGAGTTTTCAATTGGAGCTTGAAGGCAGAGATGCAAGTACTTTTGGTTACTACCATGCACAAAAAATTGAAGGTTACGATCTATTGAATGCAAGCCTAAGTTATCAAATGGGTAAAACAGAGCTTTTATTTTGGGGAAGAAATTTGTCTGATAAAGATTTTTCTGTTCACGGTTTTTACTTTGGAAATGATCCTAGAAAAGGGTGGAAAAATGAGACTTATTATCAATATGGAGAGCCCAGGGTCATAGGTTTTGCGGCACGTTATTCTTTTTAATGCCGAACGCAATTGAAAAGGATTATTTCATTTTAAAAGAAAACTATTGTGAGTGAGAATTTGGCTTCAGCATTTTCGGCAGTATCATTTGCCGAATTCATGGCTGTATTTCTTGCGGTGATTTATCTTGTTCTAGCTATAAAACAAAATATTTATTGTTGGTTAGCGGCTTTTTTAAGTTCAGTCTTATACATCGGCATATTTTCTTCAGTGCAGTTATATATGGAATCCATACTGCAAATTTTCTATGTAGTAATGGCAATTTATGGTTGGTATCAGTGGCGTCATGGCATAAAGCGAGACGTTGGTATAAAAATAAATACTTGGCGTATTCGTAAGCATGTCATAGTAATCATGATTATTGGCACATTTTCATGGTTGTTTGGCTGGATTATGAGTCATACTGAATCCGTATTCCCATTTTTAGATGCTTTTACGACAATTGGTGCGGTAGTGGCGACCTTCATGGTTGCTCGTAAGGTGCTGGAGAACTGGATCTATTGGTTCATAATCGATTGCGTTTCAATTTATCTTTATTTGTCTCGTGAGCTGTATTTCACTGCTCTTTTATTTCTTATTTATATTTTTTTGATCGTTATTGGGTTGAGGACATGGTGGCGAGAATATCGTGAATCTTAATAACGGAATACATGCTGAAGAGATAAAGCGTTTATGTAGGCGGCTAAAATTAAACCCAAAGCAGGTATCAGTTAAATCTCTATCTGGAGGGTTAAGTAATAGAGGATTTCTTTTTTCTTGTCATAAAAAAAACTGGATGGTTCGGTTACCTAAAAAAGGACAGAAGTCGCAGTTGAAAGTTCTGGATGTCTCAATAGAAAGTCGCTTGCTAAAAGTGGTAGCTAACGCGGGGATAACTCCAGCATTATTCTTTGACGATAAACATACAGGAGCACTAGTAACATTTTATATAGAAAACGCTATTAGTTGGAACGCTCAAATAGCAAGCCAGCCAGAGAATTTAAAACGAATTGCAACGACACTTCGTACTCTCCACTCAATAAAATTAGATTTTACGCTCCCTTCGTTTAGGCCAGCTCAGCTCTGTGAAAAGTTTTTAGATATTTTGATCACTCCAGTGGGAAGTAGAGTTAGGAAATTAAGAAAAGAACAAAAGAGTTGGCAGGAAGAATTTGCAACTTTGGCAAAAGCATACGAAAAAAAGTTCCCCCCGATTACACTTTGCCATCACGATTTAACAGGGACAAATATACTTGATGCTCAGCAGTTATGGTTAGTAGATTTCGAGTACGCTGTTCAGGCGCATCCAATATTGGATATTGCTAGTCTATCAGCGTTGAACGCACTTAGTATGCAACAGAGTTTGTTGCTCGTAGAATCTTACTATGGAGAGGATCCAGTTCCGTTCAGCAAAAAACAGTTAAATGAGGTCATAAGACTAGAAAAACTGATCGCATATTTCTGGGCGTTAACTCAGATAAATGATGAAGATAAGAATTCTAAAGTCAGCTATTTTGCTGACTCCATGGCAGCGATGCTAAGGTAACTGTCCTCTGTAACAAAATTACACGGAACACGGAGTCTCTTGTGATAAAAAATGTCACTTTTTTAGGTCTTGGTGTCATGGGGTTTCCCATGGCTGGTTGGTTACAGCGTGCTGGCCTTGAAGTTACTGTTTTCAACCGAACCGCAGAAAAAGCTGAGCGTTGGTGTGAAGAATATGGAGGGACAAAGGCAGAAACGCCGGCTGATGCTGCTAATGGTGCTGAAGCTGTTTTTAGCTGTCTCGGTGATGATCCTGATCTTCGGGAAGTAATACTTGAACAAGGGGTTTTTGAAAGAATGGCATCAGGCGCGCTATTCATTGATCACACTACAGCATCAGCAGATATGGCACGTGAGATCGAGAAAGCCGGTTCTGAAAAAGGTATTCAATGTCTCGATGCTCCGGTGTCAGGGGGACAAGCTGGTGCAGAGGGAGGGCAACTTACCGTGATGGTCGGTGGTGAGAATAGTGCATTTGAAAGCGCAGAACCTCTAATACGGTCTTATGCCAAAACAGTTCGCTTAGTAGGTCCAGCTGGTTGTGGCCAGCTAACAAAGATGGTTAATCAAATTGCTATAGCAGGCTTAGTTCAGGGTTTGGCTGAAGCTCTTAATTTTGCTTTGCAGGCAAAGCTTGATCCTGAGGCTGTGGTTGATGTGATCTGTGGAGGAGCTGCACAATCCTGGCAGATGGATAATCGTTGGAAAACAATGGTTAATGATGAATTTGATTTTGGTTTTGCTGTGGAATGGATGCGCAAAGACCTTCGTATTTGTTTGGACGAGGCACGCCGAAATGGTGCAGAGCTTCCAGTAGCCGCCCTTGTAGATCAATTCTATGCAGATGTTGTGAGAATGGGCGGTAATCGCTGGGATACATCCAGTCTTATCGCACGGCTTAATCGGCATAAAAGTGAGTAATGAAAGATATTTTAGCTGATCTTTTGCGACTGCTTGAATTAGAGCGGTTAGAAGATAATTTTTTTCGTGGTGAAAGTCGTGATGTAGGCAGTAGCCGTGTCTTTGGTGGCCAGGTTCTAGGCCAGGCTCTTATGGCCGCAAACTATACGGTTAAGGAATGCGAGGTACATTCTCTACATGCTTATTTTTTGAGACCAGGGGATGTTAAGGCGCCTATACTTTATGAGGTTGATCGTGCTCGTGATGGGAAAAGTTTTACCAATCGCCGCGTGGTTGCGATTCAGCATGGAAGGCCTATCTTTAATATGGCTGCATCATTTCAGATTCCTGAAGAGGGATTTGAACATCAAGCAAACAAGCCGGATGTACCGGGGCCAGATGATCTTTCTGATATCAGCAGTGTTACAGAAAAAACTCTTAAAACTCTACCGTTGGAGATTCGACGTTTTCTGACTCGCAAGAGACCAATGGAAATGCGACCAGTAGATCCAATTGATTTTACTAGTCGTGAACCTCGGGACCCAGTTCGTCATGTATGGATTCGTACAGTTGATAAATTGCCCGATGATCCGGATCTACATAGGAGTGTATTAGCATACCTGTCAGACTATTATTTTGTTGGAACAGCAACTCAGCCACACGGAATCCGATGGGAGCAGAGAAATGTGCAGATGGCAAGCCTAGATCATGCAATGTGGTTTCATCGCCCGTTTAGGGCTGATGAATGGCTTCTGTATGCGATAGAGAGTCCAAATGCATCGGGAGCTAGAGGTTTGGCTACAGGAAGGTTCTTTACCCCAGGTGGAACACTAGTTGCCTCAACTGCTCAGGAAGGGTTGATTCGTGTTTGGCCAGAAACTAATTAGTTTTGATGCCTAATGTTTCAGAATAACTTTCTCTACTGATTATTTAGATGCTTATCAAAAAACTTCATGTATAAGGAAAAAACCTCCTCTTGAACCTCATCAGGTTGTGATGGACCGCCTGGTCTTTGACGTAATAGTGAATAGCCATGTTCAGGATGATCGAAAGATGCCCAAGCAACTTCTTTGCCAGCCTCGACAAACCACTCATAGGCAAGTTGATAGAGGCCCTGTAAATGATCATGCTCACGGCCAAGAATCAATAATGGTGTTTCTGATTGCCTGATTCGCTGCATGGAAATCTCTTTATCAGAAACACTTCGAGCAATCTCAATGTTATGGAGATCTCTTTCACCAGCAGAGTTAAGAGAGGTTGCTGACACGTCAACCGCAAGATATTCTAGCGCAGCTGCCTCGCTTGCGACTCCGGCACCAATGTTCATAAGTGCCGTACCTTTTAGAATTATTTCGCCCGAGTGACTACTTCCAATTGCACCGATTTTTTGTGGGTCAGTATATGGCAGCGCCTGAACATGTTTCACAATAGAAATATAGTCATCAGAATCTAGAGTTGCTGCAGACTGCAGTCTATTGTTTCCTCCGCTAACAGTATCTGCAAGAAGTTCAGGTGATGTTCTTTCGTTATATAACTCTGGAATCTCATTGCGAAAATTTAAATAGGCTGTCGCATAACCACGCTCTATGAGCCGATCCATTAGTTCTTCAACATCCTTCATTGCCTGATCAATCTTAAGTAGTCCGTCTCTCCCTTGGCCTGAGCCAACAAGAATAAGAGGGAATGGGCCGTTGCCGTCTGGCTTTCTTACTCCGATTGGCACGTAGATCTCATCGCGTGTCAGTACCAGATGAAGTTCCCAGGAACTACCGGACTCCGGTAGTGATTGTTCAAGTGATATATAGGGTGCATTTGAGTGCTTGATAACTGAGCTTTGCGGCTGCGCCTTAGTAGAAATGCTGACAAGATTTGCTGAGATAAGTGTAGCAAAAATAATTTTGGGTGTTGAAATGCCCATGGCGAGGTCCTTTGTGTTTTTTTAAGCGATTATTTACAGGGATTTCAGTTCTTTGCGATAAAAAATGCCACGCTGAACGTAGTGCTCAGCATTTTCTTTTATTGACTCAATTTCTTTGTCGGTTACTTCGCGGATACGTCTAGCAGGTGATCCTATAATCAGGGAACGATCAGGAAACTCTTTACCTTCCGTTATCAGAGCTTGTGCGCCCACTATACAGTACTTACCAATTACAGCTTCGTTAAGTATGGTTGCGCCCATGCCGACCAAGGATCTTTCCCCAATATAGCAACCATGCGCTGTTACAGAGTGACCGACAGTGACTTCTTTCTCTAGAACTAAAGGCATACCAGGGTCTACATGAAATACTGAACCATCTTGTACATTAGAGCGTTCACCTATGGTGATCACGTCATTATCAGCTCGCAGCACCGAGTTAAACCAAATGCTTGAGTCTTTGCCGAGAATAACCTTTCCAACTACAGTAGCGGTTGGAGCGACATAGAAATGATCACCATCAGTTTGAATGCTACTTTTTCCAAGGTTATAGAGCACGGATAAGAACTCTCCGGATTATTTATTATATGCCTAGCATAATTTGTTTTTCTAGATAATGTTTATTTATTGTGTTGCTTGGTTAGCAACTGCCGTAGCTGCAGCATCAATTTTTTTGGTATCCCCAAGGTAATTAGCACTCAATGGTTGCAGGTCACTGTCAAGCTCATAAATTCGGGGGACCCCTGTGGGGATATTGAACTCTGTGATTGCCTCATCAGAAATAGACTCGAGCATCTTGGCAAGGGCTCGTAGACTATTTCCATGAGCTGTAATAAGGACATTTCGCCCCATTATCAGCTCTGGAGCGATGATTTTTTTCCAGTAAGGAAGGACTCTCTCTAGAGTCATTTTTAGGGATTCCGCCTCAGGTAGTTCGCTATTCATAAGATTTTTGTAACGTTGATCATTTTTAGGATGACGCTCATCTTTGTTGTCAATGGGCGGTGGAGGAATGTCATAACTTCTCCTCCATATATTTACTTGTTCAGCGCCGTGTAAGGCGGTTGTTTCTGCTTTATCTAGGCCTTGAAGTGCTCCATAGTGCCTTTCATTAAGGCGCCAGTTCCGTTGTACAGGTATCCACATTAAATTCATTTCATCAAGTACCAGCCATAGGGTTCTAATTGCACGGGTAAGTACTGATGTATACGCAAGATCAAACACCAATCCTTCATTTTTCAAGAGTTGACCAGCAGCTTGAGCCTCTTCTACGCCTTGGTCTGTTAAGTCAACATCAGCCCAGCCAGTGAAAAGGTTTTTGAGGTTCCATTCGCTCTGACCATGCCGGATCATGACCAGTGTGCCAATTTTTTTGGTATTGCTATTCATTGTGACCGTATTGTTTGAGCATTGGACTATGATATCAACAGATAATGTTCATGGGAGATGAGCTTGGGCCAGATAATCATGACTTTGCATTTCTTCAAGCCGGCTTTTAGTGCGTCTAAATTCTGATACTAACTTTTCTCCAATATAAAGATTATTAAGTTCTTTTTCAGCGGATAAGATTAATTTTACTCGTCGATCATAAAACTCATCTACCAATGAAATAAAACGTCTACACTGGTTTTCCTGTTCTTTTGTTAGTTGAGGGACATTGGAAATCAATACAGTTTGATAACATCGTGCAAGTTCAATGTAGTCATTATGGCTACGTGGACCATCGCATACTTGATAAAAATCGAACCAAACAACGTCCTGTGCTTCCCGGAGAGCTCTTATTTTTCTTCCTAGAATGTTAATTTCCAAATTTTCTCTTCCTATTCCTGATGCAAAACTACTGAAATATTTGGCGAGTTTTTTATCTGCTAGCTTCCCAAGAGGGTATTGATAGACATCAGCACGCTCGAGCAAACGAAGTCGATAATCAATGGATCCTTCAAGTTTTATAATTTGGGTGTTTTGTTTTACTAGTGAAATTGCTTTTAAGAATCGTTGCCTTTGCAAGCCATCTTTATATAGGTCATCAGGTTTTATGTTAGATGTTGTGACTAAAGTAATTCCACGTTGAAATAATGCTTCAAAGAGAGTTCCAAGGATCATAGCATCAGCAATATCTGATACAAAAAACTCATCGAAGCAAATAACACGGGTCTGCTTTGCAAGCTTATCTGCTACCAACTGGAGGGGATCTTGCTCCGCATTTATGTTTTTAAGCGCATTGTGGACATTCCCCATGAATCGATGAAAGTGCTCGCGTAGTTTTTCTTCGAAAGGTAGGCTGTTATAAAATAGATCCATTAAAAATGTTTTTCCTCGGCCAACATCACCCCAGAGATATACACCCCTTACCGGAGATGAAGATATATTCGGACATACTCCCAAGATTTTTTTCCAGCTTTTTTTATTTTTAGTAGACGTGGTTAATGCTTCATAAACTTGTTGTAGTGCATCAATTGCAGATTTTTGAGATAAGTCGTTAGAGATTGTTTCGCCATCAATGTAACGTTGATACTGTTCTATGGGTGAGTTCATTCGCCTAATTCGCTTCGATTTCTGAAATACTCTAGTGCTTCAGGGTTAGCTATAGCTTCTGTATTCAATATAGATTTTCCGTGTACTACATCACGCACAGCGATCTCAACAATTTTTCCGCTTCTTGTTCTTGGGATATCAGGTACTTCAATTATTTTTGCAGGTACATGACGAGGACTGGCTTGATCTCTAATCGATTTTTTAAGACGCTTTTCTAATTTCTGGTCTAATTGAGTGCCTTCAATAAGTTTAATAAAAAGGACAACTCTTATGTCATTGTCCCATTCTTGAGCAATAGCTATTCCTTCAATAACCTCATCAAACTGTTCAACGACCCGATATATCTCTGCTGTTCCAATTCGAACACCCCCCGGATTTAGTATTGCATCAGAGCGACCATATATTACAACCCCATCATTTGCAGTTAACTCTGCATAATCACCATGACACCAAACATTTGGATAACGATTAAAATAAGCGGTCTTGTACTTGCAGTTATCAGGATCATCCCAGAAAGAAATTGGCATGGATGGGAATGGGGCTGTACAAACTAGTTCCCCTTTGTGCTCTCGGATTGATTCCCCTTTATCATCAAAAATTTCCATTTTCATTCCGAGACCGCGACATTGAATTTCGCCACGGTAGACAGGAAGAATAGGATTGCCAATAGCAAAACAAGAGATTAGTTCTGTTCCTCCTGCAATTGAAGAAAGCTGTAGATCTTCCTTTACTTTTTGATAAACAAAGTCATAGCTAGCCGGCGCTAAGGGGGAGCCGGTGGAAAGTAATATGTTGAGGTTTGATAGTGAAACTTGTTTTTTTGGTATATAGCCTACTTTCTCAAGTGCGCTCAGATATTTTGCGCTTGTTCCAAACAATGTTAGCTGCTCCTGTTCGGCTATTCGCCACAATACTCCTGGGTCTGGGTAGAAAGGAGATCCATCAAACAAGATAAGTTTGGCGCCACTAGCTAACGTTGAAACGATCCAGTTCCACATCATCCAACCGGTTGTTGTGAAATAAAAAACAGGTTTTTGTGGCTTGATATTGCAATGAAGTAAATGCTCTTTTTGGTGCTGGATTAAAGTTCCTCCGGCGCCATGAATTATGCACTTGGGAACTCCTGTTGTGCCTGATGAATACATTATGTATAGCGGATGATCGAAGGGAAGGGGGGTGAACTCCAATTTCACAGATTCTCTTAGCAGGTCATGATAAAAAACTGAGTTAGATGGAATATCGCGGTTTGGTTCTGCATCTAGGTAGGGCACTAAAATAAGGGCTTCAAGGTTTTCTAGCTTAGTTGTGATTGCATTGACTGTCTTGAGGCAATCAATTTTTTTGCCATTGTAGAAGTAGCCATCGGTGGCAAACATGACTTTGGGGTTTATTTGACCGAAACGGTCTAGTACGCCCTTTGTTCCAAAATCTGGCGAACATGAGGACCAAACGGCGCCGAGGCTGGCAGAGGCAAGCATTGCAATTACAGCTTCTGGGCGATTAGGTAACAGGCCAACAACCCTATCACCGGGCCCGACACCATATTGTTTAAGACAATTAGCTACAGAAGCTACGTTTCTGCGTAATTCTTTCCAGCTTAGTTCTTCACGACTGCCTGTTTCACTATAAAAAACGATAGCAGAACCGTCGTATTCCGGGCGCAATAAATTGTCTGCAAAATTTAGATATGCTCCTTCAAACCATCTGGCATCAAGCATTTTTTCACCTGAATGCAGCACTTGCTTATAATTAGTGGTTGCTCGTATACCACTGTAATGCCAGCAAGCCTCCCAAAAATCTTCGGGCTGATTGATACTCCACTCATAGAGACCTTTGTAGTCCTTAGTATTTAATTTTCCGCTATGAGAATTTAGAAAATCTTGTAAATTACTTTGTTCTAAAAGTTCTCCAGAAGGTGTCCAGATAGGAGTTTTCATAATTAGTCTTTGTGGTCGCTTCTATTCTTTATCAAGATCTGGCTCTTTAAGAGATTTAAGCATGGCAGTCCTTGCTTCTTGAAGTAATTTTTGAGCTGAAAGCACTGAGTCTGGACTAATTGGCTTTAGAATTTCTACTGAAATTGAGCCAGGAACACATAGCCATGAGTTAGCAGGTAGTTTTTTTCTTGATCCCGAAATTACTATAGGAACAACAGGTAACTTAGCTCGGTATGCGGATCTGAAGGCCCCCATATGAAAAGTCTGTAGACCGGGTTGACGTATAAAGGTTCCTTCTGGAAAAAATGCCAAGGACTCTCCTTTTTCGGCAGCTTTGAATAGGCGCCGGGCAGCTTTATTTCTAAGAGTGAATTTTGTTCTATCCACAAATTCAGAGCCAATCCTCTTTAGTAAATATCCCGCAAAAGGAACATTTGTCATTTCTTGCTTAATTAAAAATGTAAAGTTAGGTGGCAACATAGCTGTAAGAATGATGCCGTCAAGGTAGCTCGCATGATTAGCTATTACGATGCTATTAGATTTGGGTAACCACTTCATTCCTTCAAGGTGCACATGTGTTCCGATAAGAAAAAAGAGAAGTTTAGCGCTCCAGTGTGCCACTGTGCGTCGCCCTATGCGCGTAGGGGTTAGGATTAATAGTATTAGTACTGGAATTGATAGACTAATAAATATAAACCATACATATATACCGTACATAAGCAATTTTACTTGGCGCGTAAATGAAGTAATGATCAAAGTCATCTTTTTATGTTTAGTTTTGAATATGTCTAAATAGCGGAATAATGAGAATTTGCAGTCTCCTATCTTACCTATCTTACCTATCTTACCTATGCTACTGGTTTTAACTAATTGTGAAATTAAGCACAATAAGGCCTGAAAAAAATTTAGGCGGTAATGATTTGAAGAAATCTTCCTCTACAAATTTCGAAGATTTAGCAGCTGATTCTGGTCGTGCGGTCGAGCGTTTTTTGGATGCTATTTGGGCAGAAAGAGGTTTGTCTAGGAATACACTTAAAGCCTATAGAACAGATCTTTCTGGGTTGAGTAAATATTTAATTGTTAGGAATATGAGCTTGGTAGAAGCAACTAGAGCTGAAATTCTTGAATATATTGCTATGCGAGTAGATGAAGGGACAAAATCACGGTCTACTGCAAGACAGTTATCTAGTTTTCGACGTTTTTTTAGTTATCTTTTGCTTCAGGGTTTAATTACCGATGATCCAACATCTCAGATTAACTTACCGAAAATTGGCCGTTCGTTACCGCAGACGCTTACAGAAAGTGAAGTTGAGTTACTTTTAACTGCTCCAGACACAACCAGGTCACTAGGTTACCGTGACCGCACCATGTTAGAGGTGCTATACGCTACCGGTGTTCGTGTTTCCGAATTGATAAGTTTGAAAATGACACAGGTAAATCTTAATCAAGGTGTATTGCGTGTTGTGGGGAAGGGCGATCGTGAAAGATTGACCCCTTTGGGAGATGAAGCCCAGGATTGGATTGAAAAATTTATAGTTGGACCACGCGCCGAAATTTTACGGGACCGCCAAACTACTTGCTTATTTCCTACACAGCGTGGGGCGCAAATGAGTAGACAAGCATTTTGGTATTTAATAAAACGCTATGCTCAAAAAGCAGGTATAAATAAACCGCTCTCTCCGCATACACTAAGACATGCTTTTGCAACTCATTTGCTAAATAATGGCGCTGATTTAAGAGTGGTGCAATTATTGCTAGGTCATAGTGATATTTCCACCACTCAAATATATACCCATATTTCACGGGAACGGATGAAAGATTTACATGCACGGCATCACCCACGGGGTTAGGTATAATTACTCTCAGATCTGATAGGATTGGTCTATATTATTGGCTCAGGTGGCCGTTTTATAGCGATAAAGACTACAATTTGTGAATTACATTCACTGGAGAGCATAGTGAAAGCCAAGCTAGCTATTTGTTTGACATTTTTTGTTTCTACTATTTCCTGGGGGCAGGAAAGAGAGGCTCTGACAATAGAAGAGCTTGCTGCGACATTACCAGGTGTTGAGGCTCAAGATATTTTTATTTCTCCTGTGCCCGGCATGTATGAAGTTGCTGTAGGCCCTCAAGTTGCTTATGTTTCTGATGATGGTCGTTATTTTATCCAGGGGGACCTATATGACCTGGATTCGAATCAAAACTTGACTGAACAAAGGCGCGCAGATGCTCGTGCAAAGGTAATAGCAGGTATTGATCCAGAATCAATGATCGTTTTCAGTCCCGCAACAGAAAATATAAAACACACTGTAACTGTTTTTACAGATATTGACTGTGGTTACTGTAGACAACTTCATCGTGATATGGACCAAGTTAATGCGCTTGGTATAGCTGTTAGGTATGTATCCTACCCAAGAACTGGACCAGATACTGATTCTTGGGATAAGGCTGATCGTGTCTGGTGTGCTTCTGATCGCAATACCGCTTTCACAGAGGCTACTTTGGCAGGAAAGGTTCCAGAGGAAATTTGTTCCATAACACCAGTTGCTGGGCACTATGATTATGGTCATCTAGCGGGTGTTCGAGGGACCCCCACGATCCTTACCAATGATGGAATACAGCTTGGTGGGTATTTGCCCCCTGAAGAATTGTTTTCACAATTGGAATCTCTCTCCAATTAACAGATTCTTTTTGTCTTTCTGCAAATACCAAGCAAAAAGATCCTGCGCAAGAGGTTTTTGATCATTTTATGCCATGGAGGTTTTCTGGCATGAAGCAGACTTAGGCATTGATTTGAAAAAAACTATCTGCATTCTGTTTTGTATTTTTTTAACTCCTCTTTCCGGTGTTTCACATCATGCTTTTTCGGGGATTTTTGATATGAGCAATCTGATTGAATTAGAAGGTCAAATTACTCGCTTGTTGTGGAGAAATCCGCACGTGAAGTTCACGATGTTAGATACAAATGACCAGTTGTGGGAAATTGAAACTAACTCTGTAAGTATTCTTAGTCGAATGAATGTAAGTTCAGATTTGCTCGCTGAGGGTGATCGAGTCACCGTGGCAGGGTATCCCGCTCGTAGTGGCGTTAATGAAATGTGGGTCAACAATATTCTACTTGCAGATGGACGAGAACTTGTTACTAGACCAGGCACAAACCCTTACTGGTCAGTTGAATCCCTGGGTGAGTCAGAGACCTGGTTATCTGCTGGTGTTGAGGGCGGGGAGGATCTGGGAATTTTTCGTGTCTGGAGTACCAGATTTAATGGGCCGGGGCGTTACATGTATTTAGAAGAGTACCCACTTACTGAGACAGCTATTGCTGCCCAAGAGGCTTTTAATCCGCTTGTAGATAATCCAATAGGGGAATGTACTCCTAAGGGCATGCCTTGGATTATGCAGCAGCCTTATCCAGTTAAGTTTTCTAAAGAGGGCGATAACATTCTGTTTCATATTGAAGAGTATGATTTAGTACGAACCATTCATATGGGTGAGGAACAGATAGAAGCAAGCATACAGCCAGCTCTTCTAGGATACTCTGTTGGTAGTTGGGATGGAGAGGATCTTGTTGTTTCTACACACTCAGTAGATTGGTACTACTTTAATTCGGATGGGATACCTCAAAGCTCAAGAGCTCGTTTTGAGGAGCGATTTTCACTTAGCGAAAATGGAGTAAATCTTGATTACACAATTATTGTAAGTGACCCAGAGACATTTACGGAGCCAGTAAAAATGACAAAGCAATGGGTGTGGCGTGCAGGCGAGACAGTTAACCCCTACGTATGTACAAATTTCTGAACGCAGCAAGTTACTTTATTTTAGGTTTTTAATTTATTATTAGAACCAACTAAAAAGCCACTTGATCTGAACCTTTTAAGCTAAGTATCTCTCGGGTTTCATTCGGTGTGGCAATTAACATATTCATTTCTTCTAAAATGTTTTTAACAAGTTTTACTTGCTCTGCATTTGATTCAGCAAGCTTTCCTGGGCCGGCCCATAGAGAATCTTCAAGCCCAACTCTAACATTTGCTCCCAAACTTGCTCCTTGGCGGGCGATTTCCATCTGATTACGTCCCGCACCCAACACAGACCATTGATAAGTTTTACCAAGAAGCCTATTTGCCGTGCGGCGCATGTGCTGCAAATCTTCTGGGTGAGCCCCAATTCCGCCAAGGATACCCAAAACACTTTGTACAAATAATGGGGGCTCTACCAAGCCTCGGCTGAGGAAATGCGCAAGATTATAGATATGGGAAATGTCATAACATTCAAATTCAAAACGCGTTTTATTTTCTCGGCATGAGCTAAGAATATATTCAATATCCGCAAAGGTATTTTTAAAAACCAGATCTCTACTATTTTCCAGGTAGGGTTTTTCCCATTCGTATTTGAAATTCTTAAATCTTTTTAGCATTGGGTAAAGTCCAAAATTCATGGAACCCATATTGAGTGATGCTATTTCAGGTTTTAACTGAAGGGCTGGTTGAAGTCGTTCTTCAATGGACATGCTCGGAGCACCACCGCTAGTAATATTAATAACAGCGTTTGTATTTTTTTTAATAGTAGGTAGAAATTTTTGAAATACTTCTGGGTCTTGGGTAGGACGGCCATCTTTTGGGTCTCTAGCATGTAGGTGAAGAATTGATGCGCCTGCTTCCACAGCTGCAATTCCCGCTTCAGCAATCTCTTCAGGAGATATAGGTAAGTGGGGTGACATCGACGGGGTATGAATTGCTCCTGTAGGAGCACAGGTGATAATGATTTTGTTAGAAGAAGACATTCAAATCCTTTTTTTACTATTATGCGTTATTGATTCCGGTAGAATCCAATAGCGCTCATGATCAACAGGAGATTTGAGGTTGCGCTTTTCACCCCACATCATTTTAGCCGCTGCCTTTTTAACTTTCTCCACACAGGCGCAAGACCATTCCAAGTTGGACGTTCTTTTTATTGCTGTTGATGATTTGAATGACTGGGTGGGTGTGCTGGAAGGACATCCACAAGCACAGACACCTAATATAGATGCATTAGCTGCCCGCGGTACTTTGTTTACTAATGCACATTCAAACGCTGCATTATGTAATCCCTCTCGTACTTCCCTGATGCTAGGCTTGCGTCCCTCAACATTAGGAATTTATGGTAATAATCCTAATTGGATGGAAATAGAGTCACTTGCAGAGTTGCCTACCATCCCTCGGTTTCTTAGAGATCAAGGCTATAGTACGTTTGGTGCTGGTAAGATTTATCATGCTCACACTTTTTATGAGTCAGGCTTTTATGGGTATAACGACCCTTCCTCATGGGATGATTTCTACCCATCCTTAGGTCGTCAGTTGCCAGATGAGGTAACACCTATTAATCGCCCAGTTAATGGAAATCCTATTGATCCTCGTTTTGATTGGGGCCCTGTTGTTGTTGATGATCGAGCCATGGGAGATGGTCAGGTTACCAATTGGATTCAAAGTCAGTTAATGACAGAGTTCAATACACCTCGGTTTACTGCAATCGGAATTTTTCGTCCGCACCTCCCATGGTATGTCCCTAAGCGTTATTTCGATATGTATCCTCTTCAAGAAATAATTCTTCCAGTGGTGCCTGAGAATGATTTAGATGATTTGCCTGAACTTCCACTTAATAGTGCGACCTTTGAGCGTCATGCTTTTTTGCCACCAAGAGAAATACACCAGTGGTCCATTGAATCAAATAAGTGGAGTGAGGGTGTACAAGCTTACTTAGCAAGTGTAAGTTTTGCCGACGCAATGGTTGGTCGTGTTCTAGATGCTCTTGATAAAAGTGGGCGAGCAGATAATACAATCATTATTCTTTGGTCGGATCATGGTTGGCATTTGGGAGAAAAACATCGTTGGCGTAAGACGACTCTTTGGGAAGAGTCTACAAGGGTGCCGTTTATAATTGTTGCGCCCGGTATTACAACACCCGGAACTCGCAGTTCTCGGACAGTATCATTAATAGATATTTTTCCAACCGTTGCTGAACTAGTTGGATTACAACCACCTGATTATCTTGAGGGAGCAAGTCTAGTCCCGCTATTGAGAAATCCTGATGCGAGTTGGGATAATGCTGCTATATCAACTTTCGGTTTTGGCAACCATTCTGTGCGCACGGAAGACTTCCGTTATATCCGTTACATAGATGGTAGCGAGGAGCTATATGATCATCATCGTGACCCAAATGAGTGGGATAACTTGGCTAATGACCCCTCATATACTGATGTAGTGCTTGAGCTTAGAAAGTGGATACCTGAACAAAATGCTCCTGACCTAGCCAATTAATCTTCAGTTAATTGTCTTGAGTCGTGATCATGGCATGGCTTCATAATGTGATTACAATTTTTCCAAGATGGGCACTGGTATTCATATATTCATATGCGGCTGGTGCTTCTTCGAAACTAAACACTCGGTCTATGACAGGACGAAGTTCATGTTCGGTCAAAAATTCATTCATGGCCTTAAAGTCATCGCGAGAGCCAACAGCAATGTTAGTTACTGATGCTCCCCGTGGTATTTGGCCTAATGGCAGCACATCAGCCCGTCCAGATAATTGACCAATAACGGCAATATGGCCATCGAAAGCAAGAGTTTCAATTGCACGATAAAGGGTTTCTCTCCCAACCACATCTAGTACGTGATCAATTCCAGCACCTTCAGTAAGTTCCAAAACTGTTTTTTGCCATTCAGTGTTTGTTCGATAGTTGACTGTTCCCACAGCACCTAACTCACGAGCTTTAACTAATTTTTCATCACTTGAACTAGTGATGATAGGTTTGGCGCCAGCTGCTGCCGCAAGTTGCAAGCCAAAAATAGATACACCACCAGTGCCTTCGAGCAGAACGTGTTGTCCTTTTTTTACATTTCCTTCTGTAAAAAGTGCACGCCAGGCTGTGAGGGCTGCACAAGGCAATGTGGCTGCTTCTTCATAGCTGAGATACTCTGGAATTAATACTAAGCCAGTCTCATGGCTAACTATCATTTCACTGAGCATGCCATCAACGCCACCACCTCGACCACTAGCCAAAGCTTGTGCTGTTCTACGTCCCCCCGGCCAATTAGCAAAAAAAGTTCCGGCCACTCGATCACCTACAGAAAATTCTGTGACATTAGAGCCAATAGCGACCACTTCACCAGCCCCATCTGAAGTAGGAATTAATCCATTTGGCGGGTTTCTATCTAGAACTGCTAAGTCCCGACGATTTAGTGATACCGCATGTATTTGGACAAGAACTTCGTTTGCTGCTGGTTCTGGCCGCATAACATTTCGCATCACAAGTTGGGATCCATTTGGCCCTGACTCTAATTGATACTGACGAATGTTTTGGGCGTGTGCATTTGATATGCTGGAAGAAATGACAAAAAGCATCAGAATGATTGCCGAGCGTAAAGAGCTAATTATTTTTGGCATGTTGAGGGTTCCGTACAAAAGAAATTTTATTATTTTAACATTGTGTCAACTTCCCGCTTCTGGGTAACTAACTCAAAGTTATCGTCTGAAGATATAAACTGCACCAGAATCAAATGCTGAATTGTTTGCCTGGTTGCCATTCACACCTTCAGCTTCACTATCTTCGAATTGTGCTCCTATCGCGAGTATAGAACCATCGTGACTTAGACTAATTGAGCTTCCAAATTCATCAAAAGCCTCACTATTTGAAGATTTGATGTAATCAACTTGAGTCCACGTGTCAGATGTTCGATTAAACAGATACACAGCACCAGCTTCAGTGGCTTCATTATTCTGCTGATTTCCGTTAATACCTCGCGAAAAACTATCTTCAAGCTGAGCACCAGCGGCTAATGTATTTCCGTCACCACTCAATGCGAGTCGTGAACCAAACCAGTCGTTACTATCTGTATTGGATGATTTGATATATGCCTGTTCTGACCAGTTGTCATTTTCATAGATATAGACATAGATCGCACCAGTAGAGGTGTCATTATCTGAGTCAGGTACAGGGTTGCTATTTATACCGGTAGTCATCCCGTCTTCATCCAATGCTGTTGCAACCAGCGTATTTCCATCATCGCTTATGGCTACGGAAACGCCTAGCGAGTCTTGTCTTTCTGCATTTGATGTCTTTAGATAAGCTGTTTGCTGCCAAGTAAGGCCATCGTGATCGAAAATATAAACGGCCCCTGAGCCTGGTAAATTATCATCCTGTTGCTGATTTGTGCTGATATTAGAGCCATCTTCATCAAAACTACCCACAGCTAGTCTTTTTCCATCTGCTGCAAGTGATAGAGAGTAACCGAATAAGTCACCGGCTCCTGTGTTAGAGGGTTTGATGTAGGCTGTTTGTTTCCATATCTCTTCATCTCTACTGAATAAGTAAACTGCCCCTGCAGACCTTTCGGAATTATCAGACTGGTCTCCATTTATTCCGGTTGAGCCACCATCTTCAGTTATCGATGAAATAGCTAATGTATTCCCATCATCGCTTAAGGAAAGAGCACTACCAAATTGATCTCCATCACCGAATGCTTCGCCTTGGCCAATTTCTCCAGTATTAGATGCTTTAATATAGGCCTGTTGAATCCATCCATCATTTGTGCGAACAAATACGTAGACGGCCCCAGCTTGGGGAATTGAATCATCAATTTCATTACCATTAATTCCAGTAGTACTGCTAGCCTCAAAATGCGCAGAAACAGCTAGTGTATCGCCACTAGCATTTAACTCTGTTATGAAGCCAAAATTGTCAGCAAGATCAGGATTAGATGCCTTAATGTATGACTCTTGAATCCATATGTCGTTTGTTAGTGTAAAAACATAGACAGCTCCTGCGCCATAAACTGAGTCATCTGTCTGATCGCCACCAACTCCCGGCGAGTTACTACTTTCGTACGGTGCGCCTACTGCTAAAGTTTGGCCATCTTTGCTTAAAGCAACAGCGTCCCCTAATAGCGTACCGCCTGCGCCAAAATTGTCTCCGCTTCCAGTATTTGATGCCTTTAAGTAGGCAGTTTGTTGAAGAGGTTCAATGTTCAAACTTAGGGGAGTAGCTATGTCTTCATTATCGTTGCTACATCCGGCGATAACTAAGGCTGTCAGTGGAAGTGTTTTGAGAATCAAGGAGTTTTTTATTTTGTTCATTCTTTTAACTTGGATAATTTATTCAGCGAAATCTCTCGTTCTATATATTTCTTGACCGCTTTGGGCCAATTTAACTTGTGCTCTTTCGGTAAGGTTTAAATATGGAGCACCGCTTTTTAAACGCCTGCCAAGGAGTGTTATTCGATCTCCTGGTTTTAAAGTTTCTCGTGTCCATCCGAATTCAGAATTCATTCTATTCGGGTTACCAAATTCAGCTTGCCACCTAATTATATGACCTTGCTCATCCGCCACATCTAGGATAAGTCGTGAGTGAGGATTCATAAATTGCAAAGTTACGACAGTCCCTGATACCTCTATGATCGAATCTTCATAGCGACCTGCGTCACCATGATGAGCTTGAGCAGACAAGTTAAGCACAAGATTAATTGCAGCACTAAGGATTAAATGAATTGCTGGTTTAAAGGTGTTCATAATTAAGGTTGCTCCACCTGCTACTCCTGAGTGATATATTATAGGAGAAATGATTGAGCATTCTTGCTAGTGTTCTGCTCAAAACCGTAAAAGTTAATCGTTTTAATTAATTCTTGTTTCAGTTTGTGTTTTTAGGATTTTGTTGTCTTATTAACTGATTAAAGGAAGAACAATGAGAACAATGAGTGCCATTTTATCAGTAGTTTCTCTTTCAATTTTGAACTGGCAACTATCTATTGCCCAAGATTCTCCTAATGCACTGAATGACTTGCCTAATCCGTATGAGCGTGTTTTCCCCTGGGCACAGATGCCAGATGGCCTGGCATGGGCTCAAGCAATAGGGGTAGAACAAGGCCCAGATGGCAATATCTATGTGTTTCACCGGTGTTTTGAAAACCTTTGTGTAGAACGAGATGAGCCACCAATACTCGTTTTTACCACTTCAGGTGAGTTCATCAGAAGTTGGGGAGAGGGGATGTTTACGAGGCCACATGGTTTTCATATAGATGATTCAGGCAATGTTTGGACAACAGATGATCGCGCTCATGTTGTCTATAAATTCGACTCTAACGGTAGGTTACTAATGACATTAGGTAAAGAGGGCATTAGAGGTGATGGGCCCAATATATTTGATCAGCCTACTGATGTTTATGTGGCACCTGACGGTAATATTTTTGTAAGTAATGGTCATGGAATGGGGGCTAATCGGATAATGAAGCTAACTAGTCAGGGCGACTTTATAAAAGCATGGGGTTCCACGGGAAGTGAACAAGGGCAGTTTGATATTCCACATGCTCTAGAGATGGACTCTCAAGGGCGTTTATTTGTTGGTGACCGTAACAATGGTCGAGTTCAGATTTTTGATCAGGAGGGTAACTTCATTGAAGAGTGGTCTCAATTTGGAAGGCCCAGTGGCTTGGCAATAAGCGCGGATGATATGTTGTATGTCGCTGATAATGAATCTTATGGGGTACTGAATCCTGGCGTTAAAAAAGGAATTAGAGTTGGAAGTGCAAAGGATGGGGCCCTTCATTATTTTATTGAGGATTTAGAAGCTACTAGTATGGAGGCTGCAGGTGCTGAGGGTGTTGGTGTGGATAGTGAGGGTAACGTCTATGGTGCTGTAGTTCGAAGAATGATGCTTGAAAGACATGAAAGGCTTTAAAATAAACATAATAAGTGTAAGTGTTGTCAGTTAATGGTTGACCTGCCAAGCAATATAAAACCTAAAAAATATGTGAATGGGTTTTCTAGAAGAGATTTTGTGATTGGTATCTCCGCGGCTACCATGGCAGGCCTTACAAAAGTGTCCGCTCAAAATCAACAAACAGAGGAATTACACATCTTTACTGACGCAAAAATTTTAGCAAATCAAATTCGTACGCGAGAGATATCTGTTCTCGAGTTGCTTCAACAATATCTAGATCAGATAGAGCGTATTGATCCTCATGTAAATGCCATTCCAACACTACGCCCGCGTGCGGAATTGCTTGAGGAAGCTCGTGGTGCCGACCGAATTTTAAGTCGAGGAGATAATGTTGGCGCTCTCTTTGGTCTACCAATGGCAATTAAAGATCTTTCTTTGACAAAAGGGTTGCTCACAACCCGTGGTTCTAGGATCTATCAGAATTTTGTCCCAGACACAGATGAACTTTATGTTGAACGTTTGAGGCAGGCTGGAGCAATTATAATTGGAAAGACAAATACCCCGGAGTTTGGTGCAGGCTCACAAACTTACAATGAAGTTTTTGGTGCTACTAGAAATCCTTATGACTTATCAAAAACATGCGGCGGTAGTAGTGGTGGAGCAGCGGTAGCATTGGCGTGCGGGATGGTCCCGCTAGCGGATGGCACTGATCTTGGTGGTTCTCTTAGAAACCCTGCAAGCTTTTGCAATATTGTTGGTTTTAGACCATCGATAGGACGCGTACCAAAGTTATCGGCAAATGCTTGGAACTCGCTTTCTGTTCATGGGCCAATGGCTCGAACGGTATCAGATCTTGCCTTTTTGTTATCAGTAATGGCTGGTCCAGACTCCAGAGATCCCATTTCACTTGATGAATCAGGCTCAAGGTTCCTTGAATCATTGGATCGTGATTTTCAAGGCACAAGAATTGCTTGGAGTCAGAACTTGGGAAACTATCCTGTTGAACCAATCGTCAATCAGGTATGCAATGCCTCGAAAAGCGTATTTCAAGATTTAGGATGTGATATATCGGATGCTGAGCCAGATTTTTCAGGAGCAGATGACATTTTTCAAACGCTGCGTGCTTGGGGGTTTGCTGAGAGTAGACGTGATGATCTTCTGGCCCACCGTAGCCTTATTAAAGATACTGTTATTTGGAACACTGAACTCGGATTAAACCTTACTGCTCGCGATATAGCTTCAGCCCAGACAGCTAGGACAGCTTTGTATCGTCGAATCATGGCATTTCTTGACGAGTATGAATTTCTAATGCTGCCAGTTTCACAGGTGCCGCCATTTCCTGTTGAAGTTGAATGGGTTAGAGATATAAATGGGAGTGAGATGCAGACATATATTGATTGGATGGCAACTTGTTATGCAATTACCTGTACTGGTCTGCCTGCAATTTCAATTCCTTGTGGGTTTACGCCTGATGGATTGCCAATTGGGTTGCAGATTGTTGGACGTCATCATTGTGATTTTGAAGTGTTACAAATTGCACACGCTTTTGAAAAGGCAACCCAGTACTCAAATAGTCGTCCGGCAGTTATTAATACTGCATAATTTCTACTATGCGGTGTTAGAAAATCCGTTTGGAGAAAAAATGAGAATTATAATTAAAGCCCTTTTCTTTGTTTTTCTGACTAATTCAGCCTCTTCAGAGATGGTTGGAGTTGATGTTGAGATCCATGAGGATGTCCTGGGGGGTAAATCCTGGGGATTATCTGGCCCATACGAAAAGATGATTGGCACCATGTATTTTGAGGTTGATCCCAGTAACCCTGCCAATGAAATCGTTGTTGATATAGAACATGCACCTGTCAATGACCAGGGAAATGTAGAGTTTTCTGCAAACTTTGTTCTTATTAAACCAAAACAAATGGAACGTGGAAACGGAACAGTTGTGCTTGGCGTAGCCAATCGTGGTACTAGAAGAATGTTGACGTTCTTTAATCATGGTCATCAGGGTCAGGGTAAATGGGATGCTGATAATCCCACAGCACCCGAGCATTTTGGGGACGGGTTCCTAATGGAGCAGGGTTTTAGTTTGCTTTGGGTTGGTTGGCAATTCGATGTACCCTTGAGCCGTCCAAATGGATCCCGAGCGTTTTTGCCCAGAGTTGAGCCTGATGAACCAATAGAGGGTTTGATACGCAGTGACTTTGTAGTGAGAGAAAGGGTGTTTGATCGAACGCTTGCAGATCGAAACCATGTGCCATATCCGGTTTCGGATCCTGATGCTCCAGAGAGTATCCTCACTGTTCGTGATGATGTTGAGGATGATCGTCAGGTGATTCCTCGAGAACAATGGGACTTTGCACGGTTAGAAAATGTTGATGAACAGGAAGGAATTGGTGAAGTTGTGCCTGACCGGACTCGGGTATATCTTGAGTCAGGCTTCGAGCCTCACCGGATCTATGAAGTAATTTATAAAGCAGAAAATCCAGAAATAATTGGATTAGGTTTGGCCGCGCTCAGAGACGCAGTTTCAGCTTTTAAATATGGTTCTTCAAGCGATCTTAATATTCCTGCTGGGTCCATAAATCAAGCCATTGGTTATGGAATGTCTCAACCTGGTAGAACGCTTAGAACACTGGTGTATATGGGTTTTAATGAAGATGAACAGCACCGAAAAGCTTTTGATGGAATTATTGCCCAGATAGGCGGTGCGGCTCGGGGTAGTTTTAATTTGCGATTTGGCCAAGCGTCAAGAGATGCTCACCCGTTTCTGAACTTTTTTTATCCCACGGATATTTTTCCCTTCACTGATGTGGAGCAGACTGATCCGGTAACCGGGGTTACAGCAGGTATGTTGTCTCACGTGCCAGAAGAGTTTATGCCCAAGGTTTACAACGTTAATTCATCTTATGAGTACTGGGGTAGGGTCTCATCTTTATTGACAACAACTGTTGATGGTCAGGAAGATGCTGCAATGATGGATGAACATGCTAGGGTGTATCATTTTGCCGGGTCTGAGCATTTGCCTGCTGCATTTCCACCAACGCGGACTAATGGCCAAAACCTCAATAATCCAAATGATTTTTCTTGGTTTATGCGGGCACTTTTAGTCAGAATGAATGAGTGGATAATTCATGATAAACCAGCGCCTCCAAGTCAATACCCTCTAATTGCAGATGAAACACTAGTATTTCCAGAAAATGTAAATTTTCCTGAAATACCTAATATTAATTTTCCTGCTAAGACGCATAAAGCTTATAGGGTTGATTATGGTCCTCTTTTTGAGTCCGAGGGTATTATTACGAAAGAGCCGCCAGAGGTTGGTCCAGCCTTTCCTATACTTGTTCCCCAGGTTAATGAGGATGGCAATGAGTTAGGAGGACTACAGACTCCTGGACTACTTGTTCCGCTTGCAACTTATACTGGGTGGAATTTATACAACGAAGAATATGGGCCAACGGATACAGCATCTCATATGTCGGGATCTTTTATTCCCTTCTATGCAACGAAATCTGAGCGAGTACAAAATGGCGATCCTCGACTGTCTATTGAAGAACGTTATGAAAATCGTGATCACTATCTTGGACTTGTTGCAGCAGAAGCTATTCAACTTATCGACGAAGGTTATCTGTTAGATGAAGACCTAAGAGAGATTCTGGAACAGGCTGGTGTTATTTGGGATTCAATCGTAAATTAGAGAGCCATTTTTCAGTGATTGTATTCCGGCATGTTATTTTTTTATTATTGTTGCATGTGTCGTGTGTCACGGCAGAAGTTGTTCGTGTAGAAGTTGAAGCCCGTGAAAATGTGGCAGGAGGGATCTCTTATGGCCTTGCTGGCGCTTATGAAAAGCTCACCGGAAAAATCTACTATGAGATTGATCCGGAGAATTCTGTAAATAAAAATATTATTGATCTTGGGTTTGCGCCCGTTAATGAGCGTAATCTTGTCGAATTCTCTGCTGACTTTTACATCCTGAAGCCGGTGCGTATAGAGGCAGGAAATGGAGCTTTATTTCTAGATGTAATGAATCGAGGAAGGAAGCGAATTCTTTATTATTTTAATGGTTCAGAAACAAGTAATAATCCCCAAACAGCTTTAGATATGGGAGATGGGTTTCTTTTGCGGCATGGTTATACGATTCTATATGTAGGTTGGCAGTTTGATGTTCCGGATAGAGAGCATCTCATGCGAGTCTATACTCAAATCCCTAGCCAAAATGGCGAGCCTATTCAAGGGCTTGTGCGTAGTGATTTTACAGTTGATCAGTTAACTTTAGATCATTCACTCGGAGACCGAGAACATGCCCCTTATTCAGTAGCGAACCCGGATGATATTCGTAATATGTTAACTGTCCGCGATAGGGCTGCTGGTGAAAGGATATTAATTCCGCGGGATGAATGGCATTTTGCACGTTCAGAAGACGGTCGTTTGGTATCAGATAAAACTCGTGTTTCATTAATTGGTGGTTTTGAGCCTAACCGTATATATGAGGTGGTATTTGTATCGGAGAATCCGCCCGTAGCAGGGCTCGGTCTTGCTGCCATGAGAGATGTTGTTTCACAGCTTAAATATGACTCATTAGAAGAGCTTGGTATCCCAGCAGAGGCAATTAATAGAGCATTGGCGTTTGGGGATTCTCAAGCGGGTCGATACTTACGGACATATTTATATGATGGTTTTAATCAGGATGAGTTTTCCAGAAAAGTTTTCGATGGCATGATTATTCATACTGGATCAAATGCTCGTGGAGGCTTTAATCATAGATTTGCCCAACCATCTAGAGCTGTTGATGCAAATTATTTTCACCCTGGTGATCAGTTTCCATTTTCAGATGTTGTTCAGACGGACCCATTAACTGGGATAGAAGATAGCTTATTTGGTAGCGTTTCTGAGAGAACTATTCCAAAAATATTCTACACAAATTCGTCAACCGAATATTGGAGACTGCCTACGGCTTTGATTCACACCAACGTTAGCGGAACAGAAGATGTGGACCCGGCTGAAAGTTCTCGAATTTATCTTTTTTCAGGGACACAACATGTACCAGGAAAATTGCCTGAGACACGATTATCTGGACAGCAGATAGGAAATCCTAATGACTACAAGTGGTTTCTTCGTTCATTGCTTTTGAAATTAGATGATTGGGTGCAGAACCTTGGGTTGCCTCCAAAGAGTCAATATCCCTTGGTTTCTGAGCAAACGTTAGTGAGCTTAGAAGCTTTTCAATTTCCTGATATTCCTCGTTCTGCTGTTCCTTTAGAGGTAAGTCGTGCATACCGGTTAGATTATGGCGCAGAGTTTGAATCCCTCGGAATTATTGCTCAAGAACCTCCAAAGTCTATGGGGATTTTTCCATTTTTAGTGCCTCAGGTTAATCAGGACGGAAATGAGTTGGCTGGATTGCGCTCGCCATTTCTTTCAGTTCCATTAGCAACTTATACTGGGTGGAATCCTTATAGTCCAAATAGCAGTCAGGGGTCATTAGTCCCTTTTTCTAGAACCCATGAAGAGCGTCGTATTGATGGTGATCCTAGGCTTTCTATAGCAGAACGTTATTCAGGGCGAGAAGAGTATCTTGGCTTGTTTGCAATTGAAGCAATAGATTTGGTTAAAGATGGTTATTTGTTGAACGATGACTTGCCGGTAATCCTAGAACAGGCTGGGACATACTGGGATCACTTTGTAGATGAGTAATATTTGTCCATTGACTCATGAAATGAGTGGGAATTTATAAATGGTATGATAAGAAGAGGAGGAGGATTATGAAGAACTTATTTATTGGGTACTTGACTGTTTCTACTTTTATCTTTTGTTATTTTGTGACAGATTCACCTCTTGCTCACCATTCCTTTGCAGCTCAGTATGATGCAGATAAACCTATAGAACTGATGGGTGTTGTAACTAAGGTCGAGTGGACTAATCCGCATGCACGCTTTTATATTGATGTAGAAGATGAAAGTGGTTCGGTTATTAATTGGAATCTAGAATTAGCTAGCCCAAATATGATGGTTAGAAATGGCTGGACTCGATATTTTGTTGTAGAAGGAGATGAGGTTACGGTAATGGGCACCCTTGCTAGAGACGGATCAAAGATGGCAAACGCTCTGCTTGTGACCCTTTCTGACGGCACTGTTGTGATGGGCAACAGAGAATAGTAGGAGGGTAGGTGGCATGAAATATTTTTTATTGGTTTTTGTGGCCTTAGTTTACGCTTCATTTTTAAATGCTCAGGAAGGAGCCGTTGATCCTGACGAATATGCGAGAATATTTTCTCGGGCAGGCGGAGATTTGCTTACACAAGTCCCAGAAGATGAACTCCTCCAAATGCCTGCACCGAGGTTGCCTGATGGAAAGCCGGATTTTTCAGGTATCTGGGTTGATACTGGGTCACATCGGGATATCAGAGTGGGTTTATTAGAAGGTGAAGAGGTTGTTCTTCTGCCAGAGGCACAGGCACTGATGGATTCGCGTCTGGCTAAAGATGATCCTGAGGCTAATTGCCTGCCAACTGGCGTCCCTCGCATTGCTCCATTTCCTTGGAGAATTGTCCACGCTCCCATGAGCGGACCCGTGACTCACTTTTACTTTCTTTTTGAAGGAAATGTGCATAGTTATCGTCAAATCTTTATGGATGGCCGAGAGCACCCTGAGGACCCCGACCCCACTTGGTATGGGCACTCAATTGGATATTGGGAAGGGGATGTATTGGTTGTTGATACTGTTGGCTTTAATGATAGGTTTTGGTTTGATTTTGCAGGTCATCCCCATTCAACTCAGTTGCACACAGTCGAACGTTTTGAACGAATCAATTATGGAACTCTTCGTAAGACGGTAACTATTATTGATCCTGGCGCTTATGAAAAGCCTTTTACGGTGCAGTTTGATTCAACACTCAGGCCTGGCTGGGATATTATGGAGTATGTTTGTAATGAAAATAATCAAGATGTTGAACATATCGTAGGTCCGCCTGGTCAAGGTGGCAATCAGGGAGGTCGTCTCTAGTAAATTTTCTGCTTATAAGGAAGGATTAATAACCAATATTACTTTTCTTCTTGATTGACGATTGGTAATTCATGCCAGTTGGTTGTGTATTTGGGCGAAGTCATATTTTGTTTCGTGGGCGACCAGTGGCTGATGTTTTGTGAAGCGTAAAAAATTTGAATTTCATATGCATTAAATTGATCGATGTGTTGCATCAGTTGAGTGTTTGCTTTTGTTTTGTTGAAGTTTTTAAATAAGGAGTATTGTTTGAATTTTTCGTCGGTAAATTTGCTAAGTAGAACGCCTGCTTTTGCATACTCATAACCAGGTTTAAAAATAAATATTAAAGCCTTTTTTGCTGCTGTTAAAATGTCCCTGGTGTCGCTGGTTGGAGTTGATAGATCTATAGTTTTTTGACCGATGTGTTTTGGTTTGTAGATATTAAAATTACTAGTTCTAATAAAGACTGATACTTGAGAACAATTTTGTTTTTCATTTCTTAATTTTTCTGCAGCTCTTGCAGAAAAATTACTGATAATAGGCTTTAGAGTTTGTAAGTTTCTCACTCGGTTGCCAAAACTTCTGCTAACAATAATTTGTTTTTTGGCTGTAATGTTATCTTCAATGCCGAGGCATCTTTCGCCTCTCAGTTCTCTAACGGTTCTTTCTAGAACAACACTAAACTGTTGCTTGATATAACTTGGATCCTTGTCTGCTAAGTGTAAAGCATTAGTAATTTTTATTTTTTTTAAGTGTATATCTAATTTTTTTCCAACTCCCCAGACATTATGAATTGGAGTATTTGCTAATGCATTTCTGATATCTTTTTTGGTTGTAAGACGATAAACATTAGTTGGAATATTAAGTCTCTTCACTTCATTGACTGCTATTTTGGTTAGAGTTTTGGTTGGCGCTATACCAATACGAACAGGGACTCCTGTCCATTGCCGCACTAAGTTTCTTATGTGACAACCAAAATCGTATAAGTCATAGTGTTTTTTTAGAGTATCAAGTTCTAAAAAAGCTTCATCAATACTATAAGTTTCTACTTTGGGGACAAAGCCTTCTAGAATGTTCATAACTCTAGCCGACATATCTCCATAGAAAGTGAAATTAGATGAAAATACTTTGCCACCTTGGTTAAGGAAGGAGTTTTTTACCCTAAACCAGGGTACGCCCATATCAATACCCATCTCTTTTGCTTCAGTGCTTCTGGCAATAACACACCCATCATTATTGGAAAGCACAACTATGGGTGTGTTTTTTAGGTCAGGACGAAAAATTCTTTCGCAGGATGCGTAAAAATTTTCGCAATCTACTAGTGCCAGCGCCATTAAAATTTATTAATTGCAGCAGTGACCGTACCTATTATTTCTAAATCTTGGTTATGGTTAATAGAGATAGGAGGATAGTCAGGGTTATCTGGCATCAAGCAAATTTCTGGTTTGAGTTTTAATCTTTTGCACACAAACTCTCCGTCTATAGATGCAATCACTATGCTGTTATGAACGGGCTTTATGCTTCGATCAACAATAAGGACTGATTGGTCTAATATTCCAGACCCAATCATAGAATGGCCTCGAGCTCTTACTAGAAAAGTGGCCGCCCAATTTTTAATAAGATGTTTATTAAGGTCTATGGGACTTTCAATATAATCGCTAGCCGGGCTGGGGAATCCAGCGTAGACTGGTTCAAGGAAATAAGGCACAAATATTGTCGATAAACTTTCCTCAGACATTCTTCTGATATGGGTTACTTTCATGGTTATAATGCTGTAATTATATACAGTATATTTCAAGTATCTTTTTTGTAAAGTCTTTTAGATCGAGCGCTAATCAAACAATTTCTATCGGCAATTTGTTTTATATGGAAATTGATTGGGAGTTAGCCCCTTTTTAGTGTCCACAGCAGTAGAATGTTGCTAAATAAGGAGAAAATTGATGTCTATATACATTCGCGCTATTTGCATGTGTTTGTCTGTGATTATCGCAAGTCCACTCTATGGTCAAACAACACCGCTTGAGCGATTGGAGACCTATGTTGAGATTGATACTACTAATCCTCCGGGTAATGAGACGCGAGGAGTGGATTTTTTTGCGGCTATTTTCGATGAAGCAGGCATTCCTTACGAGACAGCTGAATCAGCACCAGGACGCGGCAATATCTGGGCTCGATTGGAGGGTG
>PBDA01000013.1 GCA_002718345.1 Rhodospirillaceae bacterium | reverse complement strand
AACCAATGGTTCCATTACCAACTATATGGCCCACGACATCATCTGCAGAACCATAGATTCCCCCAAGGAAAAAGCCACCAATATCGTTTGTTGGCGATGCCGATTGGGTGTCCCAGCCAAGGGGTACTTGTGCCGCAGAGGCACTTGTTAGGTTGTCATCGGGAACTAGTACGATGTAGTACGCAGGGGTATGAAAGCCTGTGGCTGACACAAGGAAATCCGCGGTACCATCAAAGTCTAGTGCCGGATTAAAGTTAATTGCGTTGGCGCTGTAAGCAGGCGATGTGCCTCCGCTGCCCTCTGCATGATTGGTGCCCGCTAAGTCGCTCCATTCGGTTACTTCTCCGGCACTAGCGTTCGGCCCCAAATCTGCCTTAAGCCATAAGGAAAGGTTAGTACCAACGCCAGCAGGAGAGCAATCGATATAACCTGTTCCTAAGGTGAAATACTCACCGTGGCTTAAGTCAACAGTAAATGTTATGGTGTTTTCGACCTCATCAAGTACGCCTCCCGAAACAATTGTAGCGCCAGTAAATGCTCCTCCAGAGGAATTGTTGGCAACCAACAAACTATAGTCGGCTGCCATAGGGCTTCCCGAAATAATGAGCGAGTCTAAATCGAAAGTAATTTGGTTCGTTCCGGTTTCACCAGTTTCCGATACGCGCCAAACTCTTTCAATGCGTTGATTAATCACTGAGGGAACATCGGTTGTTTCTGTATCGGTTAAGGCTTCTCCATCATTTCCCCAAATAAACCATGTGTTATTAGCTGAGAAACTACCGCCATTCGACACGGTTATGACAGACTCATTATGCTCACTTCTAGACTGTTGTTGATCGAGCTCTGAATTATCGTCTCGGCCAATACCTGTTATGTTGTTATTATACTCTAAATAGCCGCCTAAGCTTGCGCTTTGTGTGGTGTTAAAGATTACCGCTCCGCTAGAATTGACATAGTTAATAGGGGTAGCTTGGTTTAAGGTGATACCATATTTTATGGCCAAATAGCTTTCTATTTGGTTTCGAGTATTGATAGAAAAACCACTTGGTTCGTTACAATAAATAAATTCGGGTATTTCTCCCCTAAAGGAGTTGAAGCTACCATTGGTGCCGTCATCATAGCGCTGGTTACTGCCCGATAGGCCAATGTTAATGTCTCCAGTATGTGAAAAAAGTAGGCCAATGGAAGATACTGTTCCGAACAGCTGTCCATTCAGGTAACCCGAAAATGTGCCGGATTCTGAAACATTGCCGTCAAACTCGAAGGTTAGAATGTATTCGGAATTGGGTTCAACCGTTGCAGAGGCGGTAACATCGCCTTCGTTCCATGGGGCGCCCGCGCCATCGTTGTTACGGTTCCAGGCGTGTGCGTAAAGGCTGCCATTTCTAACGTAAATGTTGATGCCTCGGGTATTCCCACCTTGTTCATAGAGTACCTGCCTGGTAGTTACATCGCTTTCTGTTCTAAAGGCGATTGAAATTCCTTTTCGCTCATAAGAGCTACCATTATTGTTAAAACTGGCGTTGTTTGAGGTTGTTAGGCCTCGGGTTCCTGTAGTGAAATCGGCAGTTTGATTAAAGTTAATGGTTGAAGAACTGCTGCGATAGGTGGGGGCACTTTGGGCAGTTGTAAAGTCGTTATCACCAATCCAGTGGTCTTGCCAATCGGTAATTGTGGCTCCTTCTGTAGAGGTGGTTACATCATCGGTAGCATTGGCTTTTAACCAGGTAGAAAGTGCACCTTTATACCCGCCAGGGCCTATTGCTAGTGTTAAACAATTATCCGAAGACACTGCCGCAGAGACTCCTGCCACCAGATCGATACCCGAGGCTGCTGCGGTAGTGGTTTCCGGGAAGGTGGAGATATCGGTAAGGTCGTGAAGGGCATCGTCAGTATCGAAGGCAAATAAAGAGTAACCATAGATCACTTGGCCTGCAGCTATTCCCAATTCGTCAAAAGAAACTGCTACCCCCTGAATGGTTTGACTTGCTTGGCCAGCAATATCACCAATGTTCAATAAGGGTAAAGGGTTCTCGTCTACGGTTTGTCTTCTTAGTACTAAGTAATCGCTGTAAGTTAGGCCGGTGTTTGGCCAATCGTTATCTACAATTTCCACCATGTTGCCATAGGCAGAGGGATTTCCATTTATGTCGAGCGCGGTAATTGCGGCAATTTTTATGCTGTCATTTCCTCCACGTTCTATCACTGGGAATACCGCATTTTCTGGAGCACAGCTTACTATGCCTGTGTACCAAATGGCATCTACGCGTTCTATTTGAGCTTGAATACTTCCAGCAGCTTCGTTGTCCACATTAACCAGAATGTTGTCGTAGCCACTAATTAGGCTACCAGTCTGATATAATGCGTCTGCATCGTCTACTTCTTGCCCATCCATAATCAGTTCTGTTGTGCCGAAAAGGAGAGGCACATCAATATCAATAAGTGTATACCAAACATTCACAAAACGGCCTCCATCTGTGCGCTGTAGCATAAGCGTATCAGGTTCAAGAAAGTTGGAATAAGTAGTGCCGCCAATGGTATAGCTGAGCAGCGTATAGTCATTGCCTTGCCCATAGCTTACATCGTAAGTTTGACCGGGGTTTATGTCGTTGGAGGCATCGGTAGGCGCGGTGGCTGAGTAGGTCGTATTGGGTGGATTAACCGTGGTGGTGTTAAAGGATGAGATTCCCGTTTGACCATTCAATTTGACACAAAACACCCATAGTAGCATGAATATACATGCAATGGCAAAAGAACAGTGTGAATTATTTTGTACCTGCATAAACTTCCATTTTACGGTTTCAGTCTATCAGGTTGAGTTTCAATGAACAGCAAATTCATGCGTATAACGGAAGTGTTTTGGACACTCCATTAGCACATGTTTTTTTAATAAGTAATTAGGATTTATCTATTATTGGCAGGTAAGGTTCGGTCTGGTTGAATGACTCGAACACATTAGAAAACAACAAAAAAATACATGCAAAGTCAATAAGAGAAGTTAACAATGTTTTAGAACGACAAAAAAATGTATTTGTAATTAATAAAAACAGATTTGAATAAAATGGAAATGTTTTAGGGGCTATTTAAGTACCAATTTGAGAGTTTTGTATTTATTGGACTTATCTGTGATGCGAACGAGCAGCATGCCGCGTGGAAAGTTGGTTGTTGAAATTACCAACTTTCCACCGGCTTTTGAAAGCTGTTCTTGGTGGTTGAGGAAGAGGGTTCCTGCTGTGTTTAATATCTTAATATTTACCTCTTTATCCTCCGAAGCGGAGTAGTCTATATATACATCTTCTCCCTTAATACTTGGGTTAGGGAATAAGGTGTAGATCTCGTTATTTGCTGCCTCAATGTACACAGAACGCACTTTTGAGTACTCAAATTCACCCCCAGTATCATTTTGTTTCAACCTATAGAAGTTGAATCCAGAAGCGGGTTTAGTGTCTACATAATCATAGTAAAGTAAACTGTTGCTATTGCCAGCACCTTCTACATAGCCAATGACTTCAAAGTTTCTGCCATCTGTGCTACGCTCTATGGCAAAGAATGCATTGTTGCTTTCTGAAGCGGTGGTCCAATCTAGTTTCACTTGGTTTCTCAAATAGAGATTAGCGGAAAACTCAACCAAGGTAATTGGCAGAGCAGCGTATTCTGCTGAGCCGAGGGTGTAGTATTGCCCATCGGTAAAATCTACAGTAAACGTAGCGGTTTTCTCTGCTGCATTAGTGCTAGTTGGCGTTATGTAGCTTGTCCCTGAGGTGAAGTCTCCATCGTTGTCAACCATAAGTCTTAACTGACTTAAGTTGTTGGTGCCTATACCTGAAGGGCCACTTACCTGCGAAAGGTCGAATGTAATGGAAACGGCTCCCACAGTTCCGTTTTCTTGAACACGCCATTCTCTAAACAACCTACTACTTATTTCTTCAGGGTTAAACTCTGTGTTGCCCTCTTCCTTGGTGCCTTCCAAGGCTACATTGTCATTTGCCCAAACTAGCCATGAGTTGTCTGCCGAGAAGGATGCAACTTCCATTGTTACAATGGCATCGTCATTCTCACTTTTCGATTTTGTTTGAACCAAGCAAGCGCCTTCATCTACTCCAATTCCCGCTATGTCATTGTTATATGTAGCGTTTTCTGAGAAGTCCCAAACCTCTGTGGTACCATCTGATGCCAAATAGTTTTCCGAAGTAGATTTAGTAATACCGTATTTAATGGCCAGATACGATTCTACCCTTTGTCTTTCACTTGCCGATAGTGCTTTTGAGAAGACAATTACTTCTGAAATGTATCCGTTGAATTGGCCTGCTACAGTGGCATCGGCATGGTTGCCAATTCCAAAGGCCGAAGAGCCATCTAAGGCGACATCTGCCGAAGTTCCAGAATCAACATTTGATGAATTCATATATAACTCAACTGCGCCATTTCTCACCCTAGTTCCGGTGGCAATGTATGGTTGGTGATCATTGTAAGTTCCTGGGCTTTCAACGGTGAACGAAGAATTGTTGGCGGCATTGAAAATCACCTTGCCTCCTGAAATTCCTAAGCCATAGTCTGCAAATGTGGGGTTTGTTCCAGTACTAACCAGTGCGGGAGTCAGCTCAAAGTTTTGATCGCTGCTTGTGGTTTGACCTGTTTTGAAAACGGCAACCATTGTAAGATCGTCTTCAACCGTATTACCATTACTTGTTTTGATGTAGGTAGCATTGGTAGATTCTGGGTCTATAAATTCTAATGCGGTATTGTTGTTTATCCATTGGCTTGTGTATTGAACATCAACCGGTACGCTACCGCCTAAAGTCTGGTTAGCACCGTTTCTTACCGGAGAACCACTTCTGTCTGCCCAACTAGTAAGTGCTTCGCCATCTATATTTCCTACTGTGCCTTCATTCGCTTTAAGCCATAATGCTAAGTCAGTTTCTATCCCTCCAGGGCCGCAAGTAATGCTGGTGCCAGTGCCTAATGTAAAAAAGTTGCCATTGCTAAAATCAATGTTGTTAAAAGTAATGGTGTTTCTGCTAAATGTTCCGCCTCCATATGTGCTGCCCGAAGCCATGGTAGACGAGTTGCTCACAATTAGTTTGAAGTCGGAAGAAGCCGTGGAATAGCCCAAATCGGTGAGGTCGAAGGCTACAGAAGTGTTGCCTACAGTGCCTGTTTCTTGCACTTTCCACACGCGGGTCATTCTTTCAGAAATATCGGCCGGAACATCAGTGGTTTCTACGTCAGCTGCGTCAGTGTCGCCAGCATCGTTCCCCCAAATCAGGAAGGAGTTATCTGTACCAAAAGCATTAGTGTTGGCTGCATTGCTTGCGGCAATAGCATTGTTCCCAATTGTAACAATGGCATCAGCATAATCACTTGTCGATTGCTTTTGCTCTAGGCAAGAACCATCGTCTCTTCCTATTCCTGCCACGCCATTATGGTAAGTGCTATTGGCGGAGTAATCCCAAATAACTGTTGATGAAGAGTTCAGGTAATCACCTTCGGTAAATGAACCAATACTTTCACCAAGTGTACCATCATTATCTGTATTGTTTGATAGCGTAACCCCGTATTTTATGGCTAAATATGATTGTATTTTGGCGTGCTCTGTATCTGTGGGCCTCCCAGAGTATGAAATGATTTCGGCAAACTCTCCATTATAGTGTTGTGGGTATCCAGATGCGTTTGGATCACCTAGTCGAGCTATATTGTAATAACTATCGGTAAAAGTTACCTTGCTACCACCTGTCAGAACCGAGAAATCTCTACCATCAACGTATACTTGTGTTGAGGTTCCTGCACTATTATCTCTAATGCCAAAGAGGTAGGTTTGATCTTGAACGATGGTGTTGGTGCCATTATAGTCGGAATAAAGCGATTGTCTAACTGCTCTGCGGTATGAGTTAGTTGGAGATGATGAATTAACTGCATGGGTAATTAGCTCGTCAACGCCACCAGTGAAGTTTCCAAGCCAAAGTCCGCCCAGGTTATTGCTAGTGGATGTTTCAAATCCGATAACAGGCCTGAAGGCCGTTGATGCACTAATGTTTTCTTTTGGTTTGGTTACAAAGTAGTAGCCTGTGGTGTTAAATCCTCCATCTCCTCTTAGTGTTTCGCTATTGCTGGCATTAAAATTAACAGAAGGGTTGTGGTTAATGCTGTTGCTCACATAGTTTGGTCTGTTGCCAGATTGTTCCGGACCATTACCTCCACCAGATCTATCTAGCCAAGTGCTTACATCGTTTCCGTCTTGCTTTGTGCTAGTGCCAATTCCGGCATTCAGCCAGAGTGTAAGGTTGGTGCTTACCCCGCCCGGGGCACAGCTAATAAAGCCGGTGCCTAAGGTGAAATATTCTCCACCCTCAAGGTCAACTCCCTCAAAAACTAGTATGCCACTACCGCTGTCGTATGAAACTGGCGTTATAATTTCGGCCGCGCTAAAATCTCCATCCGAATCGCTCGATGCGACTAAGAGCGTAAGGTCGTTTAGATCTACTGTTGCGCTTGGGTTAAGCTCACTAACATCAAAAGTCATGGTTAAACTACCCGATTCGCCTTCTTCGGCAACCCTCCAAGTGCGGATAATTCTTCTGCTTATTAATGATGGCTTTGTTTCGGAATCCGAATCGTCTTTAGATTCGTTGTCATTCCCCCAAATGAGCCAGGTGTTATCTTTTGGGAAAGATCCAGTTCTTTCTATTGTAACAACTGAATAGTCATTCTCGCTTTTAGACTTTATTTGCTCAAACTCGGAGGCATCGTCTCTACCAATTCCGGCTATGTCGTTATTGTACTCTAGGTAACCTCCTGCGCTGGCTGCGGTTGTGGTGTTAAAAATCACATTCCCTTTTGAGTTAACGTAATTGTAGGCAATGCTTTGATCTAGCGTAATACCATACTTTAGGGCTAAATAGCTTTCTGTTCGGTTGCGCTGCGCAACAGTAAAGTTGTTCGGTTCATTGCAGTAAATAAACTCTGAAATGTGGCCTTCAAAGGCATTGGTGGCACTGTTTGTACCATCATTATACTGTGTATTACCGTCCGATCCACCAAGTTCAACACCATTTGTATCTGCATAGAGCAAGCCAGCGCCACCACTTAGGGTACCTATGCTACGACCGTTTTTGTATATGGTAATGCTACCACTACCTGGTGTTGTATTTCCGTTCTGTTCGAGCGTAATAATGTACTCTCTATTTTGGTTTATGGTGTCAGATACCGTACTAATATTGGTGCCATTATTCCAAGGGGATCCAACGCCATCAGCGGTGCGGTTCCAGGCACTAGCATAAATATCACTGCCTTCTACATAAATGATAATACCGCGAGAAACGCCACCTTGCTCAAAGAGCACTTGTCTTGAAGTTATATCGGAGGCGTCTGTTCTAAAGGCGATGTTTATGCCTTTTCGCGTATAAGAGGCTGCAGAATTAAAGTCAATATCTGTATCGCTATTGGCGTCACCATCTTCATTACTTGGGGAGTTGAGTGTTAAAGTGGCATCATTAGGCGATGAATAAAAGCCTACTGTTGCGTTGAAGTTTATGTTGGTGGCATCTCCATTGGCATAGTAGTCTGGGTTGCTCGTGCTGCCAGTACTAAAATCATTGTTCCCAATCCAATGATCTTGCCAATCGGTTAATTCTCCACCAGATGCTGTAATGTCATCTTCAGCATTTGCTTTTAGCCAGGTAGAAAGCGAAGACTTGTAACCACCGGGTCCTTTGGCTGGTGTTAAACACTGGTCGGAAGATACTGCAGCGGTAACTCCGGCAACTAAATCTAAACCCGATACACTCGCTTTTGTATCTATAGGGAATGTGGTGATATCGGTAAGGTCGTGAATTGCATCGTCTACATCGGCCGCAAAAATGGAGTAACCATAAACTACTTGGCTAGCGCTAATCCCCAATTCGGTAAATGATACTGCAACGCCTTGTACAGTTTGCTCTCCTTGTGGAGGGTCTGCTTCTTCTCTGAAGGTACCAATGTTTATAAGGGGTAATGGATCTTGCCCTAAGGTTTGCCTTCTTAAAAGCAAAAAGTCGTCAAACGTGGTTAACTCTCCATCTGTCGTAAGGGTTTTTCCCACTCCATAAGGCCAGTCAGATTTAGTAATCTCCACTAAATCAGAAAAACCATCTGGGTTTCCATTGGCGTCAAGCGAGGTAATGGCCGCAACTTTAATGTGATCGTTTCCTCCACGTTCTACCACTGGAAAGATGGCATTGTTTGGTTCGCAAGTAACTACACCTGTAAACCAAATAATGTCTACTCTTTCTGTTTCGGCTTGGGCTCCCGCAAGTTCGTCATCTTCGTTCACCAAAATATTGTCGTAACCAGCATTAACCACCCTGTTTTGATAAATTAGATCAGCGTCCTCAGATTCAGAAGGCGCCAAATCGAGTGTTTCTACTTGTCCAGATGGGTCGGTTAGGAGCTCATACCAAATATTTATAAAACGGCTTCCATCGGTACGTCTAATAATGAGTGTATCTGGAGCTAAAAAGTTGTTATAAACTGTGGAGCCTATGGTGTAAGACTCTACAATTACATCATGTCCTCTTCCGAAATTCAGCGTGTAAGGAGTATTTTCAACTATATCTCCACTTGCATCGCTTGGAGCGGTTTGGTTTGAAGTAGTTTCAACGGGTGATACGCGTAGGGTATCAATTCTATTAATGCCAGTTTGTGATATGCTTATGTTGTAGCTACATAGCAATATCATCAAGGAGAATACTCCCCTTGGCAGCGCGTAGGACATGCTGGAAATGTACCGAGTGCAATAATTGCGTGGCATTTCTGGTTGATAGGTTGTTGGTACGTTGGTGGTTAAGCAGTGTTTATCTGAGAATTTTCAGACTTCTTACAAGTCAGAAAATAGCTCGAAGAACGTTTTCTTAGGTATGAAGTGCAAAAAAATGTATTTTTTATAACATTAACAAAGGCCGTGTTTATAATTTATGTTACGTTTTGTTAATATTTAATAGACGGGCTTTAAACACCATTTTTGGTATAAAATGGTGTTTAAAGGAGTGATTACTGTACTATTAGTTTGAATGAATGCGTGTTGGACCTTCCATCAGTAACCCTAACTAGGTTTAAACCCTTGTTCAGCTTGTCAGAAGTGAGNTCTAATACTCCGCTTTCTGGGTTCAATATTGTCCCAAANTGGTAAAGNNTGCGTCCTGTTGCATCTGCAATGGATATTGTAACTGGNGTAGCTTNGCTTACAGNATAGGAGANGTTGAATTTTTCTCCTTGCANCACAGGGTTAGGGTAAATAGCAAATGANGCTATAGTAGCAGTCTCTTCTACATAAATGGCTTTAATGCTAGAATAGTCATGGTTTCCATTAAAGTCTACCTGTTTTAGTCTATAGTAATTAAAGCCTTGGGTAGGTGTATCCAAAAAGCTGTAGTCATTGATTGCAGTACTGTTTCCGGCTCCATCTCTTGTTCCGATTTGTTGGAAGTTTCGTCCGTCAAGGCTTCTCTCAATTGCAAAGTAGGCGTTGTTGGTTTCCGATGCTGTTGTCCAATTGAGCCTAACCTTACCACTACTCAGCTTTTCTGCATTAAAGCTCACCAAGGTAATTGGTAAGGCAGCTGTTTCTTCCGAACCTAGGGTAAAGTACTGCCCATCGGTAAAGTTTACGGTAAAGCTCACGGTATTGTCAACTGCGTTGATTGACGATGGACTAAGCAAGCTAGTTCCTGAGGTAAAGTCACCGTCATTATCAATCATCAGCCTCAGTTGGTTCAAGTTGTTCGTTCCTTGTCCCATAGGACCTGTGATTTCATTTAAGTCGAAGGTAAGTGTAACGTTACCCACAGTTCCGGTTTCTTGCACATACCACTCCCTCCATAGTCTACTACTTACTTGCGAGGAATTGTATTCTGTATTTCCATCTTCGCGTGTTCCTTCAATTTCTTGATCGTCATTACCCCAAATGAGCCAAGAATTATCTGCTCCAAAAGCGGTAGCAGACATTGTAACTAGGGCATCGTCATTTTCACTTTTTGACTTTCGTTGTACCAAACAGCTGCCATCGTCACGGCCAATACCGGCAATGTCGCTATTGTAGTTGCCTGAGGCCTCGCTGAATGTCCAAATAGAAGTGGAGCCATCGGAAGCTAAGTAATTGGCAGTACTATTTCGTGTTATGCCGTATTTTATAGCTAAGTACGACTCTACCTGTTGGCGTTGAGTAGTTGACAGTACACTGCTAAATACTATCACTTCGGCAATTCTTCCCGCAAATTGGGCATTAACATTAAAGTCATCGTGGTTACCAATACCAAAGCTGGTAGGGCCGGTAAGTGCCGTGTTAGTTGAGCGGCCAGAGGCTACATTGGCAGAATTTACATAGAGTTGGACCGAACCATTTGCCGTAGAGCTAATTCTGGTGCCTGTGACCATGTAAGGCTCAAAGTTGTTGTATAGGGTGCCTGCTGGTGTGCGGGCATTGTTTGTTGTTGCGTTCTCATCGCCAAGCGTATTGTTATTGCCAGCGTTAAAGTGTAGTCGGCCATTGCTCATTCCCAAGCCATAGTCTTGGTTGCTGGCTGCATCTCCGGCACCAATTAAGGTCGGAGCCGATTCAAACGAGGAGGTGGAGCCTCCTGCCTGACCAGTTTCGAAAATGGTAATCAGTGTCATGCTACCTGAAACATCGTTTCCGTTAGTGGTTTCCATATAAGAAGCATTCAAAGACCCTGGATCCGTAAACTCTATTGCAGGATTAAAGTTAATCTCGCTAGCTTCGTAGGTTGGCTCCACTGGCACTGTACCGCCTCCGTCTACTTCTACGGCATCTCTTAGTGCGGCACTTTGATCATTCCAAGTGTTTAGGTCTTCACCATCGGTGGTGGTGCCAGTACTTTCGTCTGCACGAAGCCAAAGTGCCAAGTTTGTGGTAACTCCGCCTGGGCCACATGTAATGCTGTTCGATGTACCCAGTGTAAAGTAATCGCCATCGGCAAAGTCTATATTGTCGAAGGTAATTACGTTGCCATTAACCGTTCCACCTGTTACGGTTGTAGCATTCGACATATCTCCATCATCAGAGTCTATTAGTAATTTAAAGTCCGAAGCGCGAGTACCATAGCCAAGTCCTGTTAAGTCGAATGAAATGGATGTTTCACCCACTGTTCCGGTTTCATCCACACGCCAGACTCTACGCATGCGTTGATCAACACCGGTTGGAAGGTCGTCATCACCATCTCCGCTATTAATGGCGTTACCTTCCGTAGCAGAAGCCGCATCGCTTCCCCAAATTAGGAAAGAGTCGTCTGCTCCAAAGCTATTTGGGTTGCTCACGTTATCTGTGTAAATGCCACCATTACCAATAGTAACTATGCTACCAGCGTTTGTGCTTTTAGATTGTTTTTGTTCCAGGCAAGAGTTGTCATCTCGGCCAATTCCTGCTATGTCGGCATCGTAACTGCCATGGGTAGATGAGTTCCAAATTGTGCCACCATCAGATGCCACATAGTTTTGCGCAGTATTCTGATCTAGTGTTAAACCATATTTTATAGCCAAATACGATTGAATTCGGTTGTGTTCAGCATTGCTTGGTCTTGAAGAGAATGATATGATTTCTCCAATTCTTCCACCAAAATGATTGCCCGTTAAAAAGTCATTGGTTGCGGTATAACTTGCAATTTCATAATCAACATTAGCCGAAGTTAAGAATGACCCTGAGCTCAGGTTGGCACGTGAGCGTCCGTTTACAAACATGTCTGTACTGGAATTGACAGAGTTGTTCCTGATGCTCAACATATAGGTTTGGTTGGCATTTACAGAAGATACGTTGGCACTAGAAATACCCCTTCTCCATCTTGTTCCGGTACCTCCAATTGCATGCGTAATCACCTCTTCAGTAAAGGCACCCGTTACAGAACCTAAAGCCAGTGCGCCAAACTCATCGGAGGCTCCGGCAGGTACATTAAAGCCAATAAGTATTTGCTCATCTGTAGCACTGGTAAACGTGCTATTTGAGTTCATAATCATGTAGTAGGCATTCGAATAGAAGCCGGCAGAGCCTGTAAGTTGTTCGCTGTTGGCGTTGTCGAAGTTAATGGCTGGGTTAAAGTTGATGGAGTTAGTAGCATAGTTCGGTGCATTTGCTGCGCCAACCGTAGCATCGTTGCTGCCTGCTCTGTCGTTCCAGGTAGAAACATTACCTCCGTTTGTGGTATTGTTCGGGCCTAAATCGGCCTTTAACCATAGCGCCAAATTGCTGGTTACGCCACCAGGGGCACAGGCAATAAACCCAGTGCCAAGGCTAAAGTATTCGCCATGTTCAAGGTTAACATTGTTGAAAGTTATGGTATTGCCGGAAAGTACGCCTCCGGTAATTACTTGTGCACCGGTAAAATCTGCTCCAGAAGATTGAGCAGCAATTAGTAAGCTATAGTCCGATTCACCAGGAGTTCCAGAAATGCCTAGTTCGTTTAGATCGAAGGTGATTGATGAAGTGCCTGTTTCTCCAGTTTCAGCTACACGCCAAACTCTTTTAAGCCTTTGGCTTACAATAGGAGGTACGTCTGTTGTTTCGGTATCTGTATCCAAGCCGCCATCATTTCCCCAAATAAGCCACTTATTGTCGCTTGTAAACGAGCTGCCTTTATCAATAGTCACTACCGATCCATCATTTTCACTTCGCGAGGCCTGTTGCTCTAGCTCGGAAGCATCGTCTCTACCAATTCCGGCAATGTCATTATTGTATTGCAAATAGCCACCTACAGATGCATCGAGGGTAGTGTTGAAGATGATACTTCCTTTCGAGTTTACATAGTTGTAAGCCGAAGGGCTTTGGTTTAGCGTAATACCATACTTAATGGCTAAGTACGATTCAATTTTGTTACGTTGCGCTACTGAGAAACTGCCTGGTTCATTGCAGTAAATCATTTCAGAAATTTCTCCCTGAAAATAGTGGCCACTTCCTGTAGAACCATCTTCATATCTGGAGTTGTCAGAGCCGCCTAATTCAACCCCACCAGTGTGCCTGTATAAAATCCCTACATTGTCGATAGTGCCGATAAGTTGGCCGTTTAAATAGGCATATAATTTACCTGATCCACCACTGTTACCATCTAGCTCCAACGTTACCAAATATTCGGTGTCGGTGGCTATGCTTCCGCTGGCAGTAAGTAGTGATCCGTTGTTCCATGGTGCGCCAGGGCCATCGTTGTTTCTGTTCCAAGCGCTTACGTATAGGGAGCCATTGAATATGTAAACGTTCAATCCTCGGCTACCACCTCCTTGCTCAAAAATTACCTGCCTTGTATTTATGTCCGATGCATCGGTTCTGAATGCTAGGTTTATTCCCTTTTTGGTGTAGGAAGTAAAGTCGTTCATCTCATCGTTGTTGCTTGTTGTGAGAGAAGTACTTCCTGTAAAATCTACGGTTTGGTTAAAGTTAATGGCACTTGATGTGCTTCTGTAAGTAGGGGAGCCATTGCCAGTGCTAAAGTCATTTTCGGCTATCCAATGATCTTCCCAAAGGCTAACTAAGGAACCATCAGTTGAGGTGGTTACTTCATCAGTTTCGTTTGCTTTCAACCAAGTAGATAGAGCGGCTTTATAGCCACCAGGGCCGTGAGCATTTGTTAAACAATTGTCTGAAGAAACCGCAGCGGTAACCCCTGCCACTAGGTCAATACCAGAGTTGGCTGCTGTTGTAGTTGTGGGGAAGGTGCTTATGTCTGTTAGGTCGTGAGAAACATCGTCTACATCCGATGCGAAAATGGAGTACCCGTAAACAACTTGGTTGGCAGCAATACCGAGCTCGGTGAACGAAACGGCTACGCCTTGAACTGTTTGCCCGGTTTGTCCCACAAAAGTACCAATGTTAAGTAAGGGGAGTGGATCTTGGCCAACTGTTTGCCTTCTAAAAACAAGGTAATTGTTGAAGGACTGGCCTACTTGTGGCCAATCGCTGTCTTCAATAAGTACCATGTCACTGTAGCCATTGGGGTCTCCGTTGGCATCTAACGATGTAATGGCCGCTACCTTAATCTCATCATTTCCGCCTCTTTCCACCACTGGGAAAACGGCATTTTCTGGTGCGCAAGTAACAATGCCATTGTACCAAATTATATCAACCCTTTCCGTTTGTGCCTGAATACTCCCCGCAGCCTGATCATCTTCATTCACCAATATGTTATCGTAACCAGCGTTTACACTTCTTAGCTTATATATTTCATCAGCATCTGTAACTGCATCAGGGTCTAGTTTTAGTGTAAAAACCCCATTAGGGTCTGTAATTAGGGTGTACCAAATATTGATGAAACGGCTACCATCCGTTCTTCTTATAGCAAGTGTATCGGGCTCAAGAAAGTTATCGTAGATGGTACCGGAAACTTCATAGCTGTTTACGAAAAGGTTATTGCCTACACCATTGTGGATAGTGTAGCTTGAGTTAGCCTGAATGTCATTGCTGGCATCGCTGGGCGAACTTTGTACATAGCCGGTAGAATCTGCCGAAACAGGTGAAACATTTATTGCACTAATGCCCGTTTGCGCTTTTCCGTAAAAGGCAATGAGCAATAGGGAGGCCATAAGAAGGCCTCTTATTTGGTGTTTAGGTGAAGAAATTAATACCATCTATTAGGTGCTAGAATGCTATTACTTTTTTACTGTCTCTGTTTACTCAACTATCAGAGACAGGAGGTTTCTTTTGAGTGAAAACCATGCCATCGCATTAAAAATGTATTGGAAGCAGGTTTAAAGCCTATGCGTAAGGAATTAGCAACTGACGCCATAAATGTTGCTTCCCAAATCGGGAAAAATCAACTCATTTATGGAATGATTTACTGAAAAATTAGTCTTTTAGTAAGAGCGTAGTTGTTGTTTTCCTTGATGCCGCATAGTAAAAGTGCTCGTCAAAATCAGAGCGCGTTCCAATCCGGCTATGCTAAATCAAATGATTTGCTGAATGCCGAATGATCGAAAAAAATGGGTGCTGGAGCTGTCTTCAGCCTCTCGCTTAGCTTGAGTGATAACAGTAGTTGAAATAGCTGTTCTCCCCAGCTATTGATGGTTTTTAAGGTACCACGGGTGATGTAGAAGCCTCTTGATGAATCAAGGGCTACCGTTTTGGCAATTTGTCGCATGTAGTTTGTCTCTTGCAGAGCTTTTTACAGCCCTACATTTTGTTTAGGTGAATAATAATTTACCAACTAGCGTATAGTTGGCGTGACAAATGACAGGTTTTTGGATGAGTAACCCAAATATGTGTATTTATAATTAATTATCCATGTAGAAGGTATCACAATTTCTCATTTCTGTAAAATGAGCACAGAGATGCTACTACAGCCCAAATAGGTTGTAATGCTTGCTTGTTGGCTGTTGAGTGATTAAACGACCAAGCGAAAAGAATAAGAGAGTTTAGTAAATGTAGCTGTTGCCGTTGGCCTTTATAGTTACTTGGGCTTTGCCAAGGGCTTCTGTGTGGCCAATTACTTGTGCATCAATGCCAAAGCTCTTGGAGATAGCAATAATATCTTCAGCATGGGCTTCATCAATGTACACTTCCATTCGGTGGCCCATATTGAAAACCTTGTACATTTCTTTCCAGTCGGTGCCGCTTTCTTCTTGAATCATTTTGTAGAGTGGAGGCACATCAAAGAGGTTATCTTTCACTACATGAAGCTGATCGATAAAGTGAAGAATCTTAGTTTGTGCGCCACCGCTGCAGTGAATAAGGCCGCCAATTTGCTCTCTGAATTGCTTCAAAATCTCTATGATCACAGGGGCGTAGGTTCTCGTTGGAGAAAGCACAAGTTTACCCGCGTCTAGTGGGCTGCCTTCTACGGTGTCTGTTAGCGTTTTCGTGCCAGCATAAACCAAGTGGTTTGGTACATCCGGATCGAAGCTTTCAGGGTATTTTTCTGCTAAATATTTGTCGAAAACATCGTGTCGGGCAGAAGTGAGGCCATTGGAGCCCATGCCGCCATTATATTCGCTTTCGTAGTTTGCCTTGCCAAAAGAGGCTAAGCCAACAATTACCTGACCCGGCTTTATCTTTTCGTTGGTAATTACGTCTTCACGCTTCATCCGGCCAATCACGGTAGAATCTACCACAACGGTACGTACCAAGTCGCCAAGGTCGGCAGTTTCTCCACCTGTGCTTATAATGTTCATTCCATTATCGCGCAGCATTTGCAGTACTTCTTCTGTACCGTTAATTAGTGCAGAAATTACTTCGCCAGGAATTAAGTTCTTGTTTCTACCAATGGTTGAAGAAAGCAGAATATTTTCGGTGGCACCTACACAAAGTAGGTCGTCAATATTCATTATGATGGCATCTTGTGCTATGCCTTTCCATACGCTGAGATCTCCGGTTTCTTTCCAGTACATGTAAGCCAGAGAGGACTTTGTACCGGCACCATCAGCATGCATAATGTTGCAATAGGCATCATCATTACCCATAAAATCGGGTACTACCTTACAAAAAGCTTTTGGAAAAAGGCCTTTGTCAAGGTTTTTAATTGCATTGTGCACATCTTCTTTAGAGGCTGAAACACCTCGCTGCATGTAACGGTCGCTCATCATCAATGAATTATGGTGCAAAAATAAGAAAGCCTCCCAAAAGGAGGCTCAATTCGTGAGATTATCTCAGATCAATTCTTGTCAATGTTGGTTACCTTAAATTCGGTACGCCTGTTTTGCTGGTGCTCTTCTTCCGAACATTCGTCAATCCGCTCATTGGTACAGCCATTTATTAACTGCGATTCGCCATAGCCTTTGGCCACAAGTCGGTTGCGTGGAACGCCTTGCGAAACAATATAGTCAACCGCGGCTTGCGCTCTTCGCTGAGAAAGGTCTTGGTTGTAATCATCCCCTGATCGGGCATCGGTATGTGAACTCAATTCAATTGAAATCTCCGGATTGTCTTTAAGCAGAATCACAAGTTTGTCGAGCTCTACAGCGGCATCAGCACGAATTTCGGCTTTATCCAAATCGTAGTAAATATTAGGAACCACAATGGCTTTATTAAGCACTATCTCGTCAAGCGTAACATCTGCATTGAATACCTTCTCTGTAAATCGCTCAACCAGATCTTCCTGCGCTACACCTTCACCAACGGTGCTAAACAGGGTTCTTTCCGTAAAGTAATTTTCTTTTTCACCCACTAAGGTGTAACGCTTTTCAGGGTCAACAGGGAAACTAAATGAACCACCTCGGCTACTCAAAATGTCGTCAACTAACTGATCGTTTTCATCTAAAAGTTTTACTTGTACATTGCCCAGAATAGTAACCGTACTGTCTTCACCTCTCTGATAAGTGGTACCTTTTAATAAATAAGTGATTTGCTTTAGATCGCTAGAATTATCAATAAAGCTGTAGATGTCGTCTCCACCTTTTCCGCCCTCACGGTTCGAGCTATAGAAACCCTCAAAAGGAAAATCAGAATAAACCAGTCCGAAATCATCGGCAGGTGAGTTGAACGAAGGGCCAAGGTTGCGTACTGTTACATTTCCACCGCTATTCACTGCTTCAAACAGGTCGAGCATGCCGAAACCAGCATGGCCATCGCTGGCAAAGTATAGTTTATTGTCGGGCGAAACGTACGGAAAAACCTCATCGCCAGCGGTGTTGATGTCTGGTCCCATGTTGGTTACATCGGCCCAACGTCCACGGGCGTTTATTGTAGCTCTGTAGATGTCGGAGCCACCATAGCCACCTGGCCTATCGCTGGCAAAGTAAATGGTTTCGCCAGAGTTGTTAAAGGCAGGGGAAGTGTCCCAAGAGTCGGCACTGTTAATAGGCATAATTTGCGCCTGTGTCCATTGGCCGTTTCTTTTGGTCGAAATGTAGAGGTCTACGCTTCTTCGGCCTTTTTTATCGTTTGTGTTTCCTTTTGCGAATACGGCTTTGGTGCCATCGGGCGAGATGGTGATAGAGCCTTCGTTTATGTTTACTTCATTAAAAATCTCAGATAGGGTTTCAATACTGCCAGCTTCTGGAGAAAGGCCGTTCATTTTAACCTTGCGCAAATCACTGTAAGGAATGTCGTAGCGGGTAAATTTCTCTGGCTCTGAAAGCGCTACGTAATAAAGCTCCCCGTTAAAATAAAAAGGGCTGTATTCAGATTGTTCGGTATTGATTTCGCCTAACAAATTGAGGTCTACATCTCTTACATACAGGCTAATGGAGTCTAGTTTGGCCAGGTTGGCAATTTCTTTTTGTGCGCGTTCTTTATAAATCTCGGTGGTGCCGTACGTCAGGTACTCTTCCAAAATTTCTTTGGCATCGTCATAGCGTTCATGAGCTTTTAGCGAGAGTGCGTAATAAATTTCTAGTTGCTCGTTTTCGTATCCGTTTTCGCGTGCTTTGGTATAGTAAGGCAAAGCAGCTTTAATGTCGCCTAACTTTCTGTAAGACTCGGCAGTGTAGAAATTCAGGTCAGCAGCATCTGGGTTTTCTTTTAGCTCTTCTTCAAAATCTGCAATGGCTTGTATGTAGTTTTCGTCCTCTACATAGCTCTCCATGTATTTTGGTGTTTTGTCTTCCTCCTCTTGCGCTTTGGCCACAGCGGCTGCCGAAGTTGGTTGGCTTAAGGTAGGATTTGCAGGTGGAGCGGCTGTTTTTTTAGGAGGCTCTTGCACCCCCAAGAAATTCACTTTTGACGATCCACAGCCCCAAACAAGGGCAATCGTCAATGTAGCGAGTATGAATCTCCTTTTAATCATGCTTGTAAAATAGTGAATTAAGCTGAATGCTTAGATATTATACGCTCTCGGCTTGCTGAAAGTATCTTTTTAGCCAACTTTCATTCGCTTTTACGCACCATTTGGTATCAAGTTCTGCTTTAGTACCAACGGTGTTATTGAAAAACAAGGTATTGGCAGCAATGTTTTCGTTGGCCACTTCAGCCTTAACAGCTTGCATTGGTACAAGCTTAACAGTGCTGTTTATTAAAAACGCCAGATTGCTTCGCTCGAAAAAGTTTACTTTGAACTGCTCGCCCAATTCTTGAACAAATCGAACCGAGCTGTCGATAGAGCATCCACTAGCTAGGTTAAAAGACTCATCAGTACAAATGATAAGGAAGTGGCCATGCTCAATTTTGGCCGAAGCTAAAAGCGCCTGGCCATGGGCGGCCCACTGGTGAAGGAATGACTCTGTTTGCGCAAGAATTTCCTTTTGCTCACTCGCATTGAGCACTCTATCAGCTTGATAGATCCAAATTCTGGCGTTGTCACTTAGTTTTTCGAATGGTGTTAGCATGATTTTCTACAGTTCTTCTGCCCAAATGTCGGGCTGTTGTCATTTGTAACCAATCCAATGACACAAAAATTCCGATACAAAGGTTAGAAGGTTGAACTAAAACCATAAAATCATGAAAAAACAGTTTTTGACTTTAGGGCTTGCAGCGCTCTTTTTGGTGGCTTGCAATGATGATGATGCGCCAAGTGAGGCTAACTTAAATTTAAGTATTAATGGACTCGAGGACTTGGGGAGTAGCGCGCAATACGAGGGTTGGCTAATTGTTGATGGTGCCCCAATAAGCACCGGGGTATTTACAGTTACCGATGGTGGAAACCTTTCTCAATCGGCTTTTAATGTTGATGCGACCAATGCAGCCAACGCCACAAAGTTTGTATTAACCGTAGAGCCGATACCAGATACAGACCCTGCTCCTTCTGCTCAAAAGCTGTTGGCCGGAGATATTGCCAATGGACAAGCCGCCTTATCTACGGGCGTGGCACCTGCTTTAGGTGCTTTTGAAAATGCTTCGGGTAAATTCTTTTTAAGAACTCCAACAGATGAAACCGATGGGAATAATGGAAACGACCAATTTGGTGTGTGGTTTGGTAACCCTGGGACACCGCCTACTTCAGGTTTAGATTTGCCTGTTTTGCCTGAGGGCTGGGTGTACGAAGGTTGGGTTATTGGTGAGGCTGGACCTATTACTACTGGTAGATTTACAGCCTTTGATGAAATGGACGAAAGCAACGCGTTTAGTGGAACGGAAAACAATGCAGGGCCTCCAATTCCGGGAGAAGACTTTTTTAACAATGCCCCTGCGGGAGAGAATTTCCCATTGGATTTAAGGGGAAGAACAGTGGTGATTACCGTTGAGCCTGAGCCAGATAATGCAGCTGGGCCATTTTTACTCAAGCCATTAATAGCTAACTTACCTGTAGATGCGGCAACAGCGCCTGCAACTCACGATTTAATCGTTAACCAATCTGGTATTCCTACCGGACAAGTAACTATAAACTAAATGAGTAAGTCAGCAGTAATACCTTCTATTAGCTACCTGTGCTTTTTGGCTATGGGTGCGCTAA
>PBDA01000012.1 GCA_002718345.1 Rhodospirillaceae bacterium | reverse complement strand
CACAGGATCATGTCACTCAATCAGGTGAGTCGTTGTGGGAACTGGCGTTTCAAACTTATGAGGTACCGGTCTGGTTGATTCGCCAATACAACCCCGATATTGATCTTGACCGGGTGGCTCCTGGCACGATAGTGAAGTTTCCGCAATTACGCGCAATTTCTATGGGTGATAATAGCCAAGCCACAAATTACTCCAATTAGTTTCATTTAATCTGATCTCTCAGATTGCCCTACAACTCCCGTAAATGCTCAACATAGGCTAAATAGTCTTGCAAGACAGCATAGTAAATAGGAATCGTTTATTAATACGAATGATAATGATTTGCATTTGCATATAGGATTCGTTATCTTCCTCTCGCCATTAGTTTAGACCCTGTTCATCCACTCCACATCGGAGAATTTTTCTGGGGCTTATCTGGTGGCTTTTTTTAATTAAGGAAACAACAATGGTAATGAGAAGTAAACTTTTAATTCTATATGCACTTTGCTCGTTAAGCTCTTTGAGCTTTGCTCAAAACACCGATGAGATGGAACATATTACAATTATCGGCGAAAGAGTAGTTCATGGATCAGCTTCAATTATTGAGCCCGATGAATTACAAATATTTGAACATATTGATGTCCATAGAGCTCTTGCAAATGTTCCAGGTATTAATTTTAGACCTGAAGAAGGTTACGGTCTTAGACCAAATATTTCTATCAGAGGTACATATGATGATAGATCTGGAAAGGTAACATTAATGGAAGATGGCATATTAATTGCTCCTGCTCCATATGCAGCCTCTTCAGCCTATTATTTCCCTACATTTGGAAGAGTTCATTCCGTAGAAGTGCTAAAAGGTCCATCAGCTATCACAGAGGGTCCTTATACTATTGGTGGTGCAATTAATTTAATCAGCACTCCTATTCCAACTTCATCAAGCGGATTTTTTAACCAAGAAGTGGGATCTGATAGCGCATCAAGAACACATGCAGGATATGGTNTATCNACAGAAAATGTTGGTTTTCTTCTTGAGGGACATTTCGNTCAAACTGACGGCTTCGANACAATAGAGCACGTTGGTGGTNATACTGGNTNTGATNAAGATGATNTTCTGTTTAAATTTAGACTTAATTCTGACCAANGATGCAGNNGTNTACCAACAGTTAGACTTTAAATATCAGGATTCTTCAGAAAAATCTAATCAAAGTTATGTTGGCCTTTCAAANGCAGACTTTANGAGCAATCCNAGACAGCGTTATGGATTTACTAAANATGATNTAATGGATAATGCACACGATCAAGTCGTTNTCACATATAGNGTTGATTTTNGTNATTTTAATNTTNCTGCAACCACATATGAAAATAATTTTGCGCGTGANTGGTTTAAAGTAGACAAAATTGGTTATAACGGAGCTGCAAAAGGNATCAATAATATGATCGACTATGCTAATGCAGGTACTGCTGATGCTATCGCGGTTTTAAGAGGNACCAATACAACAGCTGAGACAATAAAGTATAAGCACAACAATAGAGTTTATGTTTCAGAAGGAACAGTNNTAAAAGGNTCATGGGCAACTGATAATCAAACNTTAACTNTTGGCTANCGCTCTACTGAAGACTCNGAAGATCGTATGCAATGGTATGAAACTGCAGATTGGNAAGCTGGAACACTCAGNGCNTTAACAGTTGGNTCCAAGCCAGGTCTATCTTCAAANAATAGANTCACAGTTGCTAANGCAAATGCTNTCTTTTTAAATNAAGAGTTAAGACTTGATAACTNNACCNTAACAGNTGGTGTTAGAANGGAAANTTGGGACATAAATGAAACTCGTTGGAATGAAACAGCAAGAACTTCAATAGCAACAGGATATCCTAAATCAAAAACAGATAATAAAGAAAAAGATGAAACTCTATTTGGTTTTGGTGCTGGCTATNNTCTTTCAAATGGNAGTNANGTATTCNTTGGGTATCATCAAGGCTTTTCTCCAACCACTGGAGATGCNAANCCTGAAACCGCNGATAGCATGGAGCTAGGCTGGAGNGGTGAAATAGGAAATACTTCAGGANCTGGANTTGTCCCTNNAGTTATAAATATGCAAGCAGTTTACTTTAATACTGATTACNNAAATATTGTTGGAACCTGTACTAACTCTGCTTCTGGTATTTATGAAGGATGTACTATTGGTGATACTTTNNATGGNGGTNNAGCAAGNATCTCTGGGTTAGAGCTTTCAGCATCTACTTCATTCACTNTTGCATCAGGAGNAACCATCCCTCTTATGNTNAANTTTACANGCTCAGATGGTAAATTTGATTCAAGCTTTGAAAGTTCTTACTGGGGAGATGTAAACNAAGGGATGAAACTTCCTAATATGCCAGATANCCAGCTTTCACTTACCACGGGACTTGNTATGGATAATGGTTGGTCAANAATGANAANCCTGACTAGTTTTGGAGANACTTGCTCAGTNGCATCTTGTGCTACAGATACAACTATAGATTCATACTCTNTTATTGATCTTTCAATTAANAAGGANATTAATGAGAGAGCTGATGCTTACTTGGTAATAGGNAATGTTACTGATAGTAGTGATATTATTGCTAGAGCACCAAAAAATGGTATCAGGACTCAAAGACCTCAATACTTCAATTTAGGACTAAGACTTACTTTCTAGTTAGAGGACTTACGCCAATTTTCCATACACTACTCAAATATAGGTATCTCGTTTGCAGTCATTACTTACTGTAGAGGCGCTGTCGATCCACTTCGGATCGACAGNTGCNGTCGACGANGTCACGCTCGACGTGNATTGTGGNGAGGTTGTTTGCTTGGTGGGACCGTCGGGGTCCGGTAAGTCGACGCTCTTGCGAGCCGTNGCGGGCGTAGAGCGACCAACGAGCGGGCGTATTTCGATAGATGGNGATGAGGTCGCCGGGCCAGACGCGTTTGTCGAGGCCCAGCAGCGCCAGGTCGGCATGGTCTTTCAGGACTATGCGCTGTTCCCGCATTTGCGTGTCGATGCCAACATAGCGTTCGGTCTGCGTCGAGGTGAGCAAAGCATCGAGGCACTGATCGCACGTCTCGGACTCACTCCGCTGGCNCGGAAGTTTCCACATGAACTTTCNGGCGGAGAGNGTCAGCGCGTCGCTCTCGCCCGTGCAATGGCCCCGAAGCCACGTGTTCTACTCATGGACGAGCCNTTCTCGAGTCTCGATAGTCGACTGCGAGACGACGTTAGACGGCACACGCTCGACTTCGTCCGTGAGNCCGGTACTACCACCNTCATCGTTACACACGACCCCGACGAGGCGATGCGTATCGCNGATCGCATTGCTTTGCTTGATCGCGGGCATCTTGTACAGTTCGATACACCAGAAGCGCTCTATGCGCATCCAACTTCGTTGTTCGCCGCCGAATTCTTCAGCAACGTCACAGCGCTTTCGGGCGTCGGCCAAGANGGCTATCTTGAGACACGCCTCGGTCGTTTCACAGCGCCCGGGGTTTCACAAGGAACTCGCGCAATCGCGTGCATTCGACCGCAGCACTTGAAGCTTGNGGANGCCGGGACGGGCGTAGAGGGACGAGTCGTCACTAGCGAGTACCGCGGCGACTGTCGTTACGTAGTCGTCCATATCGACGGTCTCGAGTCGATGTTAACGGTTTGCGTTGATTCGAGAGAAANACGTTCNGACGATGAATTCGATGCNGGAGCGGTCGTGCATCTCGCGGCCGACACAGGCGCGGTACCGGTCATTAANGAGAANGGCANTAGCTCNTCGTCCGACCANGGCCGGTACGTGAGTCAACTTTAACNGTTTCTANGAGGAGTAATTNAATGATTAAAAACAGCTTCTATTTTGGTTCGATTGCTGTTGCCGTTTTGGCATCAGGTGCGGTCGCGGCCCAGGAGGTCAATCTATACACGACGCGCGAGCCGGGGCTCATNCAGCCGCTACTCGACGCATTCACGGAGGAGACCGGAATCGAAGTCAACAGCATCTTTGTACGCGACGGGTTGGCGGAACGCGTCGCTGCGGAAGGCCAGCTCTCTCCGGCCGACGTGCTCATGACAGTCGATTTTGGCAGGCTCATCGATCTCGTTGAACAGGGCCTCACGCAGTCTACCGACTCTGCCGTGCTCAACTCTGTGGTGCCGGCCAATCTGCGGGGCGATAATGGTCATTGGTATGCGTTGTCGATGCGTGCTCGCGTCGTCTATGCCGCCANGGATCTGGGCATCGATTCCATTACGTATGAGGAGCTCGCGGACGAACGTTGGCGCGGCGCTTTCTGNATTCGTTCAGGACAGCATCCTTACAACACGGCTCTGTTCGGTGCGCATATCGCGCATCATGGTGAAGCTGCAACGGAGGAGTGGTTAACCGGCCTCAAGGCCAATCAGGGACGTCCTGCAGCAGGCGGTGACCGCAANGTTGCGCGCGACATNCTGGGNGGCCTCTGNGAGCTTGGTGTCGCCAATTCCTATTANGTNGGCCTCATGCGCAGTGGCCGCGGCGGTCCGGATCAAGAGCAGTGGGGCGCAGCGATCAAGATNATTCTACCGACGTTCGAGGATGGTGGTACGCATGTGAACATCTCTGGTGCGGCTGTTGCGAGATACTCGCCAAATCATGCCGAGGCTGTTCAGCTGCTCGAGTATCTCGTTTCCGATGCCGCGCAAAAGATCTACGCCGAGGCTAATTTCGAGTATCCGATCAAACAGGGCGCACAGATTGACCCGCTTATCGCTGAATTGGGGACCTTGAAGGTTGACGGCGCGTCGTTGACCGAAGTNGCGCGACATCGGGACANGGCAAGCCAGCTCGTAGACCGCGTCGGCTTCAACCAATAGTCTGACNCGCGTGATTTGGAGGACCGGCGGGCGNGGGCCGTGGCGCGTCGCNGCCGCGNNCGCNGCNCTNGCNGTTGCAGCGCCGCTTGCGGCGCTGGTTGTCACGGCTGCGTCCGGATCAGAGGAAGTTTGGCGCGATCTATTCGCGTTCGTATTACCCGTGGCGACACGCGACACGCTTGTACTACTCATGGGCGTGGGTGTCTTGACTGCAACTCTCGGCACGGGCACCGCATGGCTCGTTGCCGCTCATGAGTTTCCCGGGCGTTGGCTCTTCGATTGGGCACTGCTGCTGCCACTGGCCGTGCCGACCTATATCGTTGCGTACGTCTACTTGGATGTGCTGCATCCGATTGGACCGGTTCAGACTTTCATCAGGGCGCTCATCGGAGCAGACAGCCCCAGAGATTTTCGTCTACCGGATGTCCGCTCCATGGTTGGATGCATCCTGCTGCTAAGTGCGGTGCTCTATCCCTACGTCTATCTGACGACGCGCGCAATGTTCATGATGCAGTCGGCAAATCTCATTAATGTCGCTCGTACACTCGGCCATGGACCGAGTAGGATTTTTTTTCGCGTCGCAGTACCACTTGCGCGTCCAGCAGTCGCAGTCGGAGTGAGTCTTGTTTTGCTGGAGACATTGAACGACATTGGCGCGTCGGAGTTCCTTGGGATTCAAACTCTCACGGTATCCGTGTACACAACTTGGGTGACGAGATCGAATTTGCCAGGCGCAGCGCAGCTTGCGCTCGCAATGTTGCTGGTTGTCGTATGCGTCATGGCGTTCGAGCGATGGGCACGGCGCCGTCGGCGCTACGCCAACGATGCCCAACACCCAAGACCGTTACAGCGCGAGCGATTACGAGGTTTACAGGGAACGCTGGCTGCAACGGCCTGTGGCCTACCGATCTTCCTCGGGTTCATCGTGCCGGCTTGGTATCTCACTGATGCAACGATCGCGCGCATCAGTTTCGCTGGCATCTCGCCTGTGATATTCCTGGAAATGCTGAACACCGTCGCCCTTTCGGCCATTGCGACGCTTGCCTCGGTGGTTATCGCTCTAGCTGTCGTCTACGCCGTACGCACTGGGCCAAGCTTGTTGCCGCGTCTGTTTTTGCGTGTGGCGTCGATCGGCTATGCCGTGCCAGGAACCGTTCTCGCAATTGGGTTGTTACCGATCATCACGGGAATTGAGGCAGTGGTCGACAACGCCGCAACGTCTCTCCTCGGAATATCGACGGGTTTGTTCCTGCTCGGTTCCGGTGCAGCCATTGTCTACGCTTATGTCGCGCGTTATCTGGCGATCTCAGCGGGTTCGATAGAGGCGGGCTTCAGCCGCGTCTCGCCATCGATGGATGCGGCTGCACAGACCCTGGGTGCAAGCTTCCGTCGTGTCCTCTGGCAAGTGCACCTACCGATGCTCAAGCCTGCGCTTGCGACGGGCGCATTGCTCGTTTTCGTCGATTGCATGAAAGAGTTACCGGCAACTTTGTTGTTGCGACCGCTCGGATTCGAAACCCTTGCGACGCATCTTTACGGAGATGCAATTCGCGGCACTTACGAGGACGCTGCTATCGCCGCTCTGCTTATCGTCGTAGCGGGTATCCTGCCTGTCATCGTATTAACGCGCGTTGGAGCGCGCGCGAAGTTGAGTCCTACGACGAAGTCTTGATACTGACAGACTGAGCGGGGACGAGTATCCAGAACAGGGTTCGGTACCAACGGTCAGAAGCAAAGGTCCCGAGGGATTAAGAGCGCTTCTTACGGGGTCGAGGAGGGTCTCGAAATGGAGAATACTAACGATAGTATTCTGCCGACGGTGCTTTGCTTGGGAAGCTGAGGTTCTAACATGGGATCGTAGATAGGACCTATTGGAGACTGTAGTATCTCCGGAAACCAACAAGCTGGCTGGTGTAGTTCAATCGTAGAACCTCAGTATAACTAGCGTTAATGCACAAAGCTTATTAAATGCTAATACTGCATCATAATCTAAATTTTCTAGTATTCCTAATATAAATAATGAGGCAGTTCAATTAATTATAAACTCTTGTCCATTTGCTGCATTTGGAGATCTTAATAAAGAATTAAGTAACTGAATGTGTGATCATGAGTTCGAAAAATATAAACCTTACACAAGTATGGATCAATTTAGACGTGAAATTGGAAAATATTTAGATGAAGATGAAGTTGCAAGATTTGAAATGTATGTAATTTTAGAGTGATTTATTTTTAATATTAATTCTAATTCTTAAGAGCAACCTCCTTCATTAATGGAGGAGGTTCGTTATCTCAATAAACTAAATAGGAGTATATATTTGGGGGTAGCAATTTTTATCGACTCATCCAAATTAAATACTTCGATTTTATAGTACTTAGTGTCCTTTGGGTGTTTATTTGGCTTCGAGGCCGACCACGGAGACGCCGTCAATCTTGAAACTAAGTTTCAGGCTGATTAATTCCAATGTAAAATGCCAATATGCTTTCACGAATCTTGATTGCCATTTTTGGTGCGACAGCAATAACTATTGGTCTGTTGTTTTTCATGAACGATATATCTAATCGTTTTGTATTAAGAGATCCCACTCAGTACTTTGCAATTAGTGATTACTTTCGTGCACCTGATTTAGGGAGGCAATTACCTGATATACAAGTAATCCCAGAAGCCGCGCCCAACAGACCACAAGCAGAAATTATTGAAGAAGAATCTTTCTCTGCGGAATTACTTCCACTGACCCCTCAGATGGAGGGAATAATGCCTTCTGAGGGCCAACCTCTAATAGAAGAACCAGGCGGTAATTGATTCAATAAGTGCCCTTTAAGGTGCTAATTTACCTAGAGTATGGGAATATGCCCGCCGATCCTTAGGACCTAGTGTTCTATCTCAAATTGAAAGGATGCATATTTTTTGTCGACTTCAGCACTCTCAAACCGTAATTTTGCAATCTATTTCACTGGTACGTTAATAGTTCTCCATGGTCTATGGATTTATCGTCTAACTATTAGCTGGCTTGCTTGGGAGTTAACCAACTCCGTATTTATGGTTGGTGTTGTTTCTTTTTGCCAATTTTCTCCAGGAATAATTTTGGGTCCTGTATTTGGGGCTGCCGCTGACAGATATGACTTAGTGAAGATGGCAATGTTTATTCATTGTGGAATGATGGCTATCTCTCTAACCCTGGCTGCTATAACGGGATTGGATAGTTTAACTATTGAGGTATTAGCAAGCTTTGCTTTGCTTCAAGGCATGATGGGTGGGGCTTATACGCCAACTCGACTATCTTTAATTACTCAACTGGTTCCCAGAGATCTTTTTGCAAGTGCCACAGGATATCTAGCTATTGCATTTAACCTGTCTCGTTTTGCTGGCCCAGGATTAGCTGGATTAATTATTACTTTGTTGGGCGCAGCTTGGGCTTTTAGTTTCTTTGCACTTCTTGTGGTGCCAGCAGTTATTAGTCTATTAATTGTAGAACTCTTGCCGCGTACTTCTCATGCACGCGAGGATTCACATATCTTCACTGATTTGAAAGATGGATTAAAGTATGCATTGCATCATCCAGTAATACGTTGGTTGTTGGTTCTTGTTGGTACCAATGGAATTTTAGCTAGAGGGGTACTTGAACTTCTCCCAGCAATTACTGAGATCATGTTTGGTGGGGGAAGTGCTGAATTTGCTATTCTGACTTCAGCTGCTGGCGGGGGAGCTATTATTGCGTCCTTTGCAATCACTCGTACCCAGGATCCAAATCTTTTACTGCGTTTAGCTCCGTTCGCTGCTCTATGCTCAAGCGCCCTTTTATTTTTACTAGGAATGAATAATATCTATTGGGTAGGATTGATTATTATTGCTGGCCTTGGTGGTTTTTGTACCCTTTGTGGCATTAGTGTTCAGGCCCTTCTCCAGCTTGAGGTAGAAGATGAGTTTCGGGGGCGTGTTTTGGGTTTATGGGGAGTTTTTGCTATTGGGGCAACAGCAACTGGTGGGTTTTTAATGGGTGGCGTAGCAAGAGCTACCAGTATTAGTGCAACTGCAATTTCAGCATCTATCCTGTTATCAATACTTGCTTTTTTGCTGGGTGTTACACTTTCTCGAGGCAACAAGGCTCGCTAGATTTCTTGGTAGAATTTTAAGTTCTAGGGCGATAAATTTTCAGATGAACTCTCACGTCGGTATTTTGCAATAACCGAAATGGCTTCCAATGTTACTAATACGCTTGTTATGAGTACGATTATGTCTATCGTTACCAGTAGCCAGTTGCCCTCTTGAAACCACTCTGCAAGCTTTATTAGAGCTGCCCATGCTGAGGTAATCAAAACAAAGACCATTGGTATTAAGGTATAGCGAGCTGGACGACCCGCCTTAATTAACATGACACTAATTACCAAAAGTGTAAGTCCTGCAAGTATCTGGTTGGTAGAACCAAATAAAGGCCATATAGTCAGGCCACCAGAGCCTGATGCGCCTCCTGCACCAAATGCTAGGAGTAAGCATGATCCAACAGCGATGATTGTTGCAAGCATATTATTGTTAAAAAGTGGAATATTATAAATTTGACCCCACTCCTGAATAATATAGCGTTGGAGTCGTACGCCAGTATCCATCGTAGTGGCCGCAAAGAGTATTACCATAGTAGCAAGCAGGGTAGTGGAAATTCCAATCGGGACTCCCCAACCATTTTGAATGATTTGTGCGCCGCCCTGAACAAATTCTCCAGCACCTGCTGTGCCATATTGGTCATAAATTTCATGCCATATCTCTGGTGTTGCAGCTAGCCCTACACCAGTAACTGCAATAATTGTTACAAGAGCTAGAGTGCCTTCACCTACAGCACCAAGATAACCTACAAAACGTGAATCTGGTTCTTTATCGAGTTGTTTTGAGGTTGTGCCCGATGAAACAATCCCATGAAAACCAGAAACTGCACCACAGGCAATAGTCACGAATAGGAGAGGTACTAGTGATGGAGAGTCTCCTGAAAGCATATTATTAAAAGCGGGCGCAGTGATATCAGGTAAGGACAGTAAAACAGCACCGTAGAGGAGGAAAAGCCCTACAAATAGTTGCAATCCGTTTATGAAGTCTCGTGGTTGTAGAAGAACCCAAACTGGTAGCATCGAAGCAATAGCTGCATACAGAAACAGAATAACAATCCAACTACCATTTGCTGTTAATCCGAACATTTGTTCTGGTAATACAATTGGTAGTTGACTGCCAATATAAATTGATGCGTAAAGCGCAGCTACACCGCAGATAGAGAGGATAGTGAGATTGTAGTTTCGGTGTATGAGTTGGCCGATAATCAAGGCAACAACAATTGCTGACCAAGCTGGGAAAACTGCGGTTGAGGTATTAACAAATAAACCAGAAATCACAACACCAAAAACAGCATTAACCATCAGCAGTAAAAGAAAAATTACAATCATAAAGAGTGCGCGGGTTCTTTTGCCGATTACATCCTCGGACAATGCTCCCATCGACTTCCCTTTATTTCTTGCGCTTGCCCAGATGGCACCAAAGTCATGCACACCAGCAAAAAAGACTGTTCCTAGTGTTACCCAGAGCACTGCTGGAACCCAACCCCAATAAACAGCAATAGCTGGCCCTACAATTGGAGCAGCACCTGCTACTGATGTGAAATGATGGCCCCACAGTACATAGCGGTTGGTAGGGAGAAAGTCGACTCCATCTTTAAGTTCATGAGCAGGCGTTACAAAGTCTGGGTCAAGTTGAAAAATCTTTTCAGCAATGAATTTTGAATAGACAAACCAACCAAAAGCCATTCCAGCAAGTCCGAAAAATACAATCGTTACAGCCTGCATAATAAGAATTCCTTTTTTCTTTATAGATTAAGCTTATCGCGTGAGACAATAAACGCAAAGGTTAAGCTCAAAATACTATCTCTTTAATTAGTACGGTAGCAGATAAAGAGTGATAGCTAGAAAAGGTATAAGTAAAATCATCATAGTAATCGCATAACCAAACATATCTCTGGCGCGTAAACCAGTTATTGCAAGAAGGGGAATTGCCCAAAATGGGTTTAGAAGGTTGGTATGTGCGTCTCCTACAGCGTATGAAGCTATAGTTTGTCCATATGGGATGCCAAGTTCTGCACTTGCCAAAAGCATCGGGCCACCTATTATTGCCCATTCACCTCCTGCAGAGGGCACGAATACATTGAGGATCCCACCAGTGATCCATGCTATTACCGGGAAGTTTGAGGGTGTAGCAATGGATAGGAGAGATTCTGTCATAGTATCGACCAGACCAGTGCCAGTCATGATGCCAATAATTCCTGCATAGAAGGGAAATAGAAGGATTACGCCCGCACTACCTTCTATCGAATCATAGAATTCTTTTAGATAGCTTGTTGGGCTCGTGAACAAAAGTAGTCCGACCATCAGAAAACCAAAGTTAAGTACATTAAGGTCGAGAGCGCCCAGTCCTTGTGTGAAGAACGCTCTTGCGAAGAGTGCAACGCCAGTTAAGGCAATAATTCCCCCAAGAATTTTGCTGTTATCTAACCTATCTGCCAGTGAAAGTTTTTTAACTGACTTTTCTATAGTTGCCACAGGGTTTTTGTTAGTTTTTTCATTATTTATTTTTATATAGTGTTCTATTCCTTTGCAGTTTTTATTAGGTGGGCAAAGCAGGTAAAGCATCGTTGATCCAAAAATCAAAGATAGGCCAGTCAGTGTAAGAGGGTAAGAGTGAAATACCCACTCCGTTGCTGGAATAATGCGATCTACAAACCCCATCTGCATTAAGGTATTCCCTTCTGTGGCTTGCAACAATCCAGCTGAGCTTGACATGCCCCATCCCCAAGTAAGGCTCATGCCGAGGTAACCAGCTACAGCTAAAAGAGGGTAATGAACAGGAGTTGCATCATGATAAGCACGCTTACCCATTTCTCTAACAAGAATTGCACCAAAAATGAGTCCTAATCCCCATGAGATCCAACTAGTAAGCATAGACCCAAGGCCTACTAGGACTACGGCTTGTCGACCATTTTTTGGTAATCGAACTAGAGCAAGGATGAGGTTTTTAACTTTAGGGTGATAAGCAACAACATTTGCAGTTACAAGAATTATTACCATTTGCATGGCAAACTGAAGTAGGTTCCAGAATCCGTCGTACCATGAAAGGGCTATTTCAGTGACTGCTGAGCCTTCAGATAGAAAAGCTGCTATGGCTGCTACGTAAGTAAGAATGATGGCAAAGAGGAACGGACTTGGCATCCAACGTTCCACTCTATCAGCAATAGCCTCGCCCATTTTCTGGACTGGCGTTAACTCTGGTTCTTCTGTTGTCATCTCATGTGCCTCTAAACATGTCAAAATAGGGCTAATCTAAACTGGTGCCCAGGGCGAGACTCGAACTCGCACATCACCAAGGACACGGCGACCTGAACGCCGCGCGTCTACCAATTCCGCCACCTGGGCAATGATGGAAGCGGTCGAATGTATCGGCTGCTAATTGGGCTGTCAAACTAGCTAATCTAATTACAATAAACAGGTGTTATTAGATTGAAGCGGTTAAGATCACTTATAGGGCTAAAAGTTTTGGAGCCTAAGCATGAGGCTTAAAGTTAAATGAGAGAATCAAGACGCAGTACCGGTAACTCTGCCAAAGGGTATCAGCACCGAATTCCATCTCGTAGGGATATATTGGATGTAATGCATGGTCATAGAAAACCCGTAACGTTGGTCGATTTAAAAAACAGCTTCAAGCTTAAAAGTAAACAGGATGAAAGGTCTCTCAGGGCTCGGTTAAAGCTTATGGTAAGAGATGGTCAACTCCAACTAAACCAGACCAAAGAGTATTCCCTATCCAAGCATGTGGGCTTAGTAATCGGAACGATAAAGGCACATCGTGATGGTTTTGGTTTCCTTGTAGCTGAAGACGGTAGCGATGACATTTATATATCTACTAGAGAAATGGCGGCTCTATGGGATGGCGATCGGGTGGCTGTTCGAGTCAGAGAAACAACTCGTGGCAAGCAAGGCCATGTTGTAGATATTCTGGAACGAGGGACTAAGACTTTTGTAGGTCTTTTAAAAAGAGAACGTGGTTCAGATTTCGTTGTTACTAGTGACGTGAATTCAGCCAACATTCTAATACCAAGAGGTCATAATGGCGGTGCTAAATCAGGAGACATTGTTCAGGTCAAGCTTCTTGAACAGCCAACTCACCGCAATAAAGCTATTGGAACGGTTCTGAGAGTTGCCGGTCGTTTTGATGATCCAGGAATGCCAAGCACAATGGCAATTCTTTCATTCGGTTTGCCGTGTGAATGGTCAAATGAAATTAAAGATGAGATTAAAGATTTTCCTAAAATAGTTCCTTCTCGATCTAAAAAAGGGCGCGAAGATCTTAGAGATTTGCCTCTAGTTACAATAGATGGCTCTGATGCCCGAGATTATGATGATGCAGTTTACTGTGAGAAGGATGGTTTAGGTTGGCGTTTAATAGTGGCCATAGCTGATGTAAGTCATTACGTAAAGCCAAACTCAAGACTTGATAAGGAGGCTCGCACACGCGGAACTTCTATCTATTTCCCGGATCAGGTTATACCTATGCTTCCTGAGGTACTTTCAAATGGTCTTTGCTCATTAAATCCTGGTGTTGATCGGCTTTGTCTTTGCTGTGAGATAAATATTTCTAATGGTGGTGAGGTAACTCGATCTAGGTTTTTTAAAGGCGTAATGAATTCAGCAGCGCGCTTTACTTACAAAGAAGCAGCTCAAATTATTGATGGGAAGAGATTAAAAGGGGAAAAAGATACTTTTTCGTCTTATATCCTTCTTTTACATGAAGTCTATTTGGCTTTAGCTGGAAAAAGGCGCAAGAGGGGGGCTATTAGTTTTGAATTGCCAGAATCTGACATTATTTTAAATGAAAGTGGCTTGGTTGTAGAAGTAAATTCTGTTAAGAGATTTATATCTCATAAAGTTATAGAGGAATGCATGATTGCAGCTAACGTTGAAGCTGCGAAGTATCTTCAGAAGGCTAAAATCCCTGCTCTTTATCGTATTCATGCTGAACCTGATTCAGACCGTCTGGAAGAGCTAGTGTTGTTTCTGCATTCATTAGGACATAAGCTGTCTTCACCCAACAGACTGAAGCCACATGATCTAAATAGCATAATTCAAAATGCTAAGGATTATGAAGTTGATGTGATTGAATCGGCAATTTTAAAAGCCATGAGCCGCGCTGTTTATCAATCTAAAAATATTGGTCACTTTGGGTTGGCATTACCTATATATACGCACTTCACCTCACCAATTAGACGTTATCCAGATTTGCTGGTGCATAGAGCAATTAAGCATTTGATCGTGCATGGAGACGCAAAGCGTTTCCACTATAAGTTCTCAGAGATAGAAAATTTAGGTGAGCATTGTTCGCGTACTGAAAGACGTGCTGATGAGGCAGTATGGGAAGTAGAAGAACGTTTGAAATGTGAATTTCTGAAGGAACGAATTGGTGAGCAGTTTGAGGTTGTAATTACAAGCATTATGCCGTTCGGTTTTTTTGCAAGAATCCCAAGCCTTGCGATTGATGGTCTCGTACATAAGGACGCACTTCCTTTAGACTACTACCGGCGGCAGGAAGGAGGGTTGTCTCTTATTGGGGAAAACACTAATCGTAGTTATCGGTTAAATGATAGATTAAAAGTGAAGTTAACTAACGTAGTTGTTGAAGAGGGTAAGATTGATTTCATGCTTGCACATTAAGTGAGTAAGGATCTATAAAAATAACCATATGGTTAAAAATAACAATGTAAAAGGACACTTGGTTTATGGTGTTCATGCTGTTCGTTCTCTTATTGAGAGGCGTTCGGAAGTGATACTTGATGCTAAATTTCTTCAAGGTTGTAGGGCTGGAGCAATTCCAGAGCTTACCAATAAGCTAAAAACGCTTGGAATTACTATAGAGCCTACATCGCGTTCTGAGCTTGATAGGATTTCCGATGGTGGGATTCATCAAGGAATTATCGCTAGAATAAAAGGGCAACAGGAAATTAGTATACAGGACTTTGAAGAGCTTGTTTTGAGTCGTGGTAGGGCCTTCCAATGTCTGTTTCTTGACGGGATATTGGACCCAAGGAATCTTGGTGCTTGTCTTAGGACTGCTGATGCTGCTGGAATTGACGCAGTAGTTATTCCAAAACGTCGTTCTGCTGGTTTAACTGCGGTTGCGCTTAAGGCTGCAGCAGGAGCTGCGGATTCTATTCCTGTGGTGAGAGTTTCAAATCTTGCTTCTACCTTACGGTGGTTAAAGGATGTCGGGGTGTGGATAGTCGGTGCAGATGGTGATACCCCGAGTTCTTTGTACGGCGCAAGATTGGAAACACCTGTAGCCATAGTCATGGGCGGAGAAGGAAAAGGCCTTAAACGATTAACTCGCCAGCTTTGTGATGAGATTGTTTCAATTCCTATGTATGGTGCTGTTGAGAGCCTTAATGTTTCTGTGGCAACAGGGGTGGTGTTATTTGAACTGCAGCGGCAAAAAGAAGCTCGGAAGTAATTTTTTGGCTAATTTGGGTTGAGACCAAGAGCTTAGTGAAGTAGGATCCGCAATCTTTCTGCAATACATTCTCCTTGCCTCACCTTTTTGGGAGGCTTTAATCCAAGAGGAGCTGAAGTTTGAGACATTATGAAGTCGTGTTTCTGGTCCACCCTGATCAGAGTGAAAACGTCCCCGCTATGATGGAGCGCTATAGATCAATGATCGAAGGCGCTGATGGAAAAGTACATCGCGAAGAAGATTGGGGCCGTCGTCAGTTATCTCATGCAATTAATAAAATTCACAAAGCTCATTACCTCATGATGAATATTGAGTGTGGTAAGGCGGTATTAGATGAACTTGTAGGTGCATTTCGTTTTAATGATGCAGTAATACGTTACTTAGTCATTAAGAGAGATAAAGCAATTACTGAAGTTTCTCTTATGGCTCAAGCTCAAGAGGAAGAAAAAGCTCGTGAGGAAGCTGCAGCTGCAGCTGAAATTGAACGAGTGAAAATAGCAGCTAAGCATGCTCAGACTGCTGTTGAAACTGAGAAAGAATCTACGGAGTCTAGCGATAATGATTCTATGGAAGGTGGTGATTTAACCGTAGAGTCTGAGGATGGGAAGTCTTTGTCATCAAACGAAACTACAACCGAAGAAGCTGAAGCACCAGAGCCAGAGCCAGAGCTAGAGTCAGAAAAAAACTCCAAAGAGGACTTAACGCCTGAGAATGAAGATAGTAGCTCTGAATCTAAAATTGTTGATGATTCTGGTTCTGAAGTAAATAAAAAAGAAGAGGAGAGCTAGCAATGGCGCGTTATTTCCGACGTAAAAAGTATTGTCGCTTTACTGCAGAAGGTGTTGAGGAAATAGACTATAAAGATTTGGCAACTTTAAAACAGTACATATCTGAGACTGGAAAAATAGTTCCTAGCAGAATTACTGGCACCAAGGCTAATTATCAGCGACAGTTAGCTGTAGCTATTAAGAGAGCTAGGTTTTTGGCTCTTATTCCTTACACTGATCAACATTAGTGTTTGGTCCGTAGGATCGGACCGTAAAGATGAAAAGTTTTGTAGAGTGGGTGCTTGCTCGACGTTATCGGCTAGTAATTTTGGCGATTCTTTTTGTAACAGCGCCGCTTATTTCTTTTGTTTCAACATCGCTTATGACGTTAGTGACACTTAGTAGAGGAGGTCAGCAAGGTGTAACTAGTGCCTTAATGACCACATTTGGTGCTTCATTGCTTGGGTGGTTTTGGGGGTTCAGTCTTATAGAATTTAGTGTAGTTGTTGGAGCTACATTGTTGTCAGGTGTTGCTCTTGGAATAGCTCTTCGTTGGACAGGGACTTTGTCATTGACGTTTCAAGGATTAGTTCTTTTTTGCATAGTGGGTACTCTTTTGGCTGGTTTTCTTTGGTCAGAGCCCGCGGCACTGATGGCCCCAGTAATTGATCAAGCTGCAGATTGGTTGCGTTCTTCTGGTACGCCGGAGGTGCAAATTGCAAATATTATTGAAGGATGGGACCGGCTTTTTATAGGATTTATTACATTAGGCATATTCCTACAGCTTATGGTGCCATTACTTTTAGGGAGCTGGTGGGCGGCGATATTAAATGTCCAGTCACAATTTGGGCAGCAGTTTAGACAGTTACGCATGGGTAGTTTTTTAGGAATACCAGGTACATTATTTATGGCAGCTAGTCTGGTTTTTGATGGTCCAATAATACAGAATTTATTTCCGCTTATTTTGATCGGATTTTGGTTTCAGGGGATTTCTGTGGTTCATGCATGGGGTGAAGCTCGTCAATGGAACAGAGGTCTCATGGCAGCAATGTATGTTTTGTTGATCCCGCCTTTCACCGGTGTAACTATTTTTGCATTGGCATCAGTGGGATTATTGGATAATTGGATTAATCTGCGCGCACACTTGCACGTAAAAGTTTGAAACACGGATTGTCGGGAGTGACAGGAAATGAATATTATTTTGTTGGAAAAGATTGATAACGTTGGCGATATTGGCGATGAGGTTCGTGTCAAGCCAGGTTACGCAAGAAATTATTTGATTCCTCAAGGTAAGGCTACTGTAGCAACGCCTGAAAATATTTCTAAGTTTGAAAGTATGCGAGCAGATCTTGAAGCTAAGGCAGCTGGTGAATTAGAGAAAGCACAGTCCAGAGCGGAGAATATAGAAGGTAAGATCGTTTCTATTACTGCTAATGCTGGACCAGAAGGTAAGTTATTTGGTTCAGTTGGAACCATTGACATAGCTGAAGCATGCAATGCCTTAGGATTAGGAATAGAACGGAGCGAAATAAGGCTTCCTGAAGGCCCAATTCGTATTGCTGGAGAACACCAAATTGAGCTTCACCTTCATACAGATATAAATGTTTCACTAACTGTGGCAGTTGAGGGGGAGTACATGGATGCGCCCGTTGATCTCTTGGATAGTGAGGAGACCAACGAAGTTACATCAGAAGAAAATGACTTAGCTAAAGAAAATCCAGAATAAATACAAGTATGTTAAAACGACTGGGTTTTGGTGTGCTAAGCTCAGCTAAGCCTAAAAGTAGAACTATTAATAAATGGCAAAAGCGCTAGCTACATCTGAAATTTTAACCGGCACAGAATCTCTGCGTTTGCCGCCTCATTCGACTGAGGCTGAGCAGTCCCTTCTTGGAGCGCTGATGATGGATGCGCGTGCTTGGGATGAGATTGCAGATGTTGTTGCTGTTGAGGACTTTTATCGTGTAGATCATAGGCTGATATTTGAAGCAGTAGGATCTCTTTCTGCAGGTAATCAACCAGCTGATGCAATTACAGTTCGAGATCAGCTGGAGAGACAGAATCAGCTTGAAGAGGCTGGAGGTTTTGATTACATAGGCCGACTCGTCAATGAAACACCAAGCGCGGCAAATGTTGTGGCTTATGCTCAGATAATTCGTGAACGTGCCATGTTGCGTCAACTCATTGAGATTGGTGGAGATATTGCAGCTAGCGCACATGATATAGAAGGTCGAACTGTTTCTGAGTTGGTAGATTTAGCTGAGCAAAAGGTATTTGATATTGCCGATCGTGGGCAGCGTGGCGGCAGTGGGTTTAAAGCAATGAAAGAAATATTGCCTGAAACAGTGAACCGTCTAGATGACCTTCAGCACAGCAAAGGAGAAATTACTGGCATTCCCACTGGCTTTAAAGATATCGATAAAATGACAGCGGGTTTGCAGCCTGGTGATCTGGTAATTATTGCGGCCCGGCCTAGTATGGGTAAAACATCTTTGGCTATGAATATCGCAGAGAATGCGGCTATTGGACACCAGAAACCTACAGCTATTTTTAGTATGGAAATGTCAGCTGAGCAGCTCAGTTTTAGAATGATCGGTTCAGTTGGGCGTGTGAATCAAAAAAATCTTCGCTCTGGTTCACTAAGCGATGAAGATTGGACGCGTGTTAATTCGACTATAACGATGATGTCTTCTGCACCTATATTTATTGATGACGCGCCAGGTTTAAGTCCAACAGAAGTTCGGGCACGTGCTCGGCGACTAAAACGAACTAATAATCTTGAGCTCATAGTAATTGATTATCTGCAATTAATGGCGGTATCGGGGACGAGTGAAAATAGGGCAACCGAGATTTCTGAAATATCTCGATCTCTTAAAGCCTTGGCACGAGAATTGAATGTACCAGTAGTTGCGCTCTCTCAGTTGAATCGCGCAGTTGAACAACGTCCAGATAAAAGACCACAAATGTCAGATTTAAGAGATTCTGGTGCTATTGAGCAAGATGCTGATGTCATTATCTTCATTTATCGAGAAGAGCAATATGATAAGGAAACACCAAGAAAGGGTATTGCCGATATTATTATTGGTAAACAGCGGAATGGGCCTACCGGAGAGCTAAACCTAACCTTTTTGGGTGAATATACTAAGTTTGAAACTTTTGTTGCTGATGCCTATGGGGATGGCATTTACGGTTAATTCATAGCGTTTCATATAGTGTTAGCTGAGCAACGCATAATAAAGACACAATAGGTAAAGGCTTTTGTCTTAACACATGGATTTTGAACCTTAGGTATAACTCAGGTGCGGCATTTAATGTATGGCTAAAACCAAAAATATTTATATTTGTGATTCATGTGGGGCGCAACATTTTAAATGGCAAGGCCAATGTTCTGATTGCGGTGAGTGGAATGCTTTATCTGAATCTAAATTTGCACGAAGTAGAAGTTCTCAGTCTGTCTTATCCGTTACTCAAAAGGCGACTCCTACAAGTCTAGATAGCCTAGATATTACTCGTGTCGAGCGAAGTAGTAGTGGGTTTTTAGAGCTTGACCGGGTATTAGGCGGAGGGTTGGTTCCTGGTTCTGTCGTTTTAATTGGCGGTGATCCAGGGATTGGTAAGTCAACGCTACTTTTAAGTGTTATTGCCTGTGTTAGTCAGAGCAAGCAAAGTTGTTATGTGACTGGTGAGGAATCATTAGATCAAATAGCTTTAAGGGCAAAACGATTGAATGTAGAAAAAGCACAAGTACAACTTCATTCAGAAACTTGTGTGGAGAACGTTGTAGAAACACTTCGTAAGATCAGTCCACAAGTACTTGTCATAGATTCAATTCAAACACTTTACAGTGAACAGCTGAGTTCAGCTCCTGGCTCGGTGGCACAACTCAGGGAGTGTGCTGCACAACTAGTAAGATTTGCAAAAGACTTTAACGTAGCAACGATTCTGGTAGGTCACGTGACGAAAGAAGGAGTTTTAGCAGGGCCAAGGGTATTAGAGCACATGGTTGATACTGTTCTTTATTTTGAAAGCGACCTAGGAAGCCGATTTCGAATATTGCGTTCTGCAAAAAATCGCTTTGGAGCAGCTAATGAGCTAGGTTTTTTTGTAATGGGTGAAGATGGTTTTAAGGAAGTTACAAGTCCTTCGGCAATTTTTCTTTCGAGAAAAACAGATGCTGTTTCAGGCAGTGCTACCTTGGTAACAAGAGAGAGTTCAAGATCATTATTGGTGGAAGTGCAGGCACTTGTTGATACGAATCTAGGGGCTGCTCCTAGGCGCTTAGCTCATGGTCTGGATGCTCAGCGTTTGGCATTACTGTTAGCTGTTTTGCATCGTCACAGTAAAATTGATTTCTCTAGCAATGATGTATTTGCAAACGTGGTAGGAGGGCTGCGGGTAGTCGAGACTGCTGAAGATCTTGCCGTGTGTCTTGCTGTTGTCTCAAGTTATAGCGAAAAGCCAATATCAACTAATGTTGTGGTTTTTGGTGAAATTGGATTGACAGGTGAGGTAAGACCGGTTCCCTTCGGAGAAGAACGCTTAGCAGAAGCACAGAAACACGGTTTTAATAAAGCTATTATTCCAATGGCTAATGTGCCGAAGGGTAAAATTGGAATTGAGGTATGCGGTGTTGAAAAACTTAGTGAGGCTTTAGAAGCATTAACTAGAAATTAGATCGCCTTTATTTTCAGTAGCTGGTATTGATACCTTTACTTTTCTGATTCCATGTTCAGCAGTTTCTAGTATCTCAATGGGGTACTTTCCGATTGTTAAAAGAGTGCCTGCTTTTGGGATTGTCTCAAGCAATTCCACAATCAATCCGTTTAATGTTTTAGGGCCGTTAGTGGGTAATTCCCAGGTCATTTGCTTATTTAATTGCCGAATATTTGATCCAGCATCTACAACAAAACAACCATCACTCTGCTCATCCACTTCTGGGCTTGCTGTTGGTGGATCAGCGCTTAATTCTCCTACAATTTCTCGCACTAAATCTTCGCTGGTGATTAAACCCTGTACATCTCCATATTCATCAACAACGAAAGAGAATCGTTCTTTGACTGATTGGAAATTGGCTAGCTGTTTGTTTAGGGGTGTACCTTCAGGAACAAAGTCCGCTTGTTGAACATTTTTCAACAAACTCTCGGTTGTGAGTGTGCCCTGTATTAAATCTGGTAGTACTCTTTTTAATCGTATCAGTCCTTCAACATTATCAATGTCTCCCCGAAAAACAGGTAGTCGTGTAAAACGACTGTTTTTGATTATAGAAAGGTTTTCTTCCCAAGGCTCATCTAAATCTATACCTACAATATCTTGTCTAGGAACCATGATGTCATCAACTGTAATATCATCAAGATCAAGAATGCTTAAAAGCATGCGTTTGTGGCGTGCTGGAAGTAATGCGCTTGATTCTCCCACCACGCTTCGCAGTTCATCAGCATTAAGAGAATCAATTCTTCCGGTGTCAATACGTACGCCAAGCACCCATAACAGTGAATTTGCTAAAAGATTAATTAGCCAAACAAAAGGATAGGCTAATTTTAAAAGTGGGTAGTAAATAATTGCTGCTGGTAACGCAAGACGTGACGGATGAAGTGCCGCAATTGTTTTTGGCGCAACCTCTGCAAAAATTAGTATCACAATGGTTAGGATCATAGTGCCGATAAATATTGCTGATTCTCCACCCATTCGAATAGAAATAACTGTAACTAAAGCAGCAGCTGATAGGTTTACAATATTGTTGCCTAGCAAAATAAGGCCCATGAGGCGGTCAGGTCTTTCAAGTAATTTTTCGGCTAGCTGAGCAGGTTTGTGGCCCGAGCGTGCACGATGCCTTAACCTGTAACGGTTCAAGCTAACCAAGGCAGTTTCCGTGCTGGCGAAGAATGCCGAAAGGATAAGAAGAACAATGAGAAGGCCAAATGATAGGCCTAAAGGGACATCGTCATTCAAAAACTGCGATCCTCCTGTTACTCAACATGTGATAAGAGTGGCTGAAATTTAGATGCTATGTCAAGGACTAAGTTAATACTTTTGATTAAGAATGCTGTTTTTTGTAAATAGTTTGCGTGTTAGCCTCTCGCTTTATTTAATATTAAATCCAATTTTGGTTGTTCAAAATCACTTATGTTTAAAACCTTAACTCAACGGTTTAGTCAGGCTTTTCAGCGCGTAAAAGGTAAGGGCAGAATTACTGAGGCTAATATTAAGGATGTGGCAAGAGAGATTCGCGTAGCACTATTAGAAGCAGATGTAGCTCTGCCAGTTGCGCGTTCACTGATCCAAAGGGTACAGCAAAGAGCTTTGGGGGTAGAGGTTGAAAAAAGTCTTAATCCTGGACAGTCTTTTGTGAAAATTGTTCATGATGAGATTATTAATGTTTTAGGCCAAGAAGACGTTCCTATAAATAATAAAGGCAAGCCTACCATTGTCATGGTTGTTGGTTTACAAGGATCAGGGAAGACAACTACTTTGGCAAAACTTGCTCGTTTACTGTCTTCTCAATCAGAAAAAGTACTGTTAACCAGTATGGATTTGCATAGACCAGCAGCCCAGGAGCAACTTCAAATGCTAGCTGAACAGCTAGATGTGCCATTTCTTAAGCCACAACACACTGAAACTAAGTTGCTAGCAAAAGCAGCTGTAGAAGAAGCTAAGCAGCTAGGTAGCCGTTGGTTATTAGTAGATACTGCCGGAAGACTTCATGTGGATGAAGAATTAATGTCTGAGGTTAGAGTTTTGAGCGAGATTCTTCAGCCAACTGAATTACTTTATGTTGCTGATGCAATGGCTGGTCAGGATGCAATTAACTCAGTGGAAGCTTTTAATAGTTTAATAGCACTAACTGGTGTTGTAGTTACAAAAACAGATGGAGATGCTAGGGGCGGCGTGATCTTGTCAATAAAAGAAGTGACAGGACTTCCTATTAAATTTGTTGGAACAGGTGAAAAACTGGATGCCCTTGAAACTTTTATACCAAAACGTATGGCATCACGCATTCTTGGTATGGGAGATGTTGTTAGTCTTGTTGAAGATATTGAGCGTCAGGTAGATCAGAAGAGTACCAAAAACGTTATGGGTAAGTTAAAACGTGGCGGTAAACTTAATCTAGAGGATTTTAAGAGCCAGTTAGTACAAATCCGTAGTTTAGGTAATCTTGATTCATTGTTAGAAAAAATTCCTGGATTACCAAGTATTGAGAAAGGTACAGGTGGTGAAGTGGATGATCGCGTGCTGCGACGTCAGATAGGCATAATTGATTCAATGACGCCTGAAGAGCGCAGGCAACCCGAATTGATTAATGGGTCCCGTAAGCGACGAATTGCTGCTGGCTCTGGCGTGCCTCTTCAGGAGGTAAGTCGTCTGTTAAAACAACAGCGCCAGTTTTCAAAAATGATGAAAAAAGTCTCTAACGGCGGAGTAAGGGGTATTGCGGAGGGTCTTAATCGTGGATCTAGACGAGTTTCAGAAAGATATAAGATAGGTCCGCATAAAAGATAAAATGCTATAGGGAAGCATATAATGGCTTTATAGCCTTCACTTCTTTCGTGAAAACAGTAGAATGCGCACTCGGTGAATGGTTATGTTGTTAAAGCCATCGCATTTATTTAAAGCCAGGTTGATTATATGGTTAGTATCAGATTGTCGCGAGGCGGTGCAAAAAAACGTCCTTTTTATCACATAGTTGTGATGGATAGCCGTAAACGTCGTGATGGACGTTATCTAGAGCGTTTAGGTTATTTTAATCCAATGGCGACTGGTGGCGAATCAGAGCTAAATATTAATCTTGAGCGTATTAACTACTGGATTTCTCAAGGTGCCCAACCTTCGGATCGTGTAGCTAAGTTGATCAAGACAGGTCGAACCACTGAGGCTACTTCAACCTCTTAGTAAGTATTGTAATCCGCATCATGAGCGGCCCATCTCAAATTAAACGAGTTCTACTGGGATATATATCCGGTCTTATGGGCGTAAAGGGCTGGGTAAAAATACATTCTTATACTGATCCCAGAGTTAGTATTGTTAGATTCGAACGATGGATAGTGGTGTCTGAAGATACGGAACAGTTAGTAGATGTTACGGATGGACGTCAACAAGGTCGAACCATAGTAGCTAAGATTCATGGGGTAGATAGTAGAGACGATGCGGGTTTATTTGTTGGTTCTAAGATTTTTGTAAATAGAAAAGATCTACCAGTATGTGGTTCAGGAGAATATTACTGGGCTGATCTAGAAGGGCTTGCAGTTAAAACTAACGGTGGTCAGTTGCTGGGACACATTGATTTTCTTTTTTCGACTGGCGAGCAACATGTAATGGTTGTTGCTGGTGAGAAAGAAAGACTGATTCCATTTGTTCATGAACAGGTAGTTTCCGAGGTTAATCTGGAAATTGGAGAAATAATAGTGGATTGGGATCCAACTTATTAAGTTGGAAGTCTGGCTATGTATCACATAACAGTTGTTTCGCTTTTGCCTGAGTTGATTAAACCGGTTAGTAAAGTCGGTGTTTTGGGACGTGCTTGTGATGAGGGATTATTCTCATTAGAGTTTATTTCACCTAGAGACTTTGCAAAAGACACACATCGTACTGTAGATGATCGTCCCTATGGGGGTGGTCCTGGAATGGTGCTTAAATACGAGCCACTCAGAGATGCAATTTGTGAGGCAAGGAAACGTATTCCGAATGGTTGTGCCGAATATGTTTTGAGTCCTCGTGGAGAACCATTTGATCAAAGTTTAGCTCAGAAGTTGGCTGATGGGCCGGGTCTTTTGTTAGTAGCGGGACGCTATGAAGGTATTGATGAGCGTATCTTCCATGGTGAGGTGCCTAATGAACTTTCCCTTGGGGACTTTGTGCTAAGTGGTGGTGAATTGGCTGCAGCAGTTGTGATCGATACTGTTGTTAGATTAATACCTGGGGTTCTTGGTCATAAGGATTCTTTAACTGATGATTCTTTTATGAATGAGTTATTGGGTTATCCTCAATATACTCGTCCAGTGAAGATCGATGAAATGATGGTGCCGGAAGTATTAATTGAAGGTCATCATCAGGCTATCAGACGATGGCGATTAAAACAGTCCTTAGGGCGGACTTGGCTTAGTCGCCCAGAATTATTAAAGTCTCAAAATATGAATGCTGAGGAAAAGTCACTTCTTGACGAATACATAGAGGAGTTAGGCCGTAAAAATCCGAAAAATTAATCATTTATAGGCTGAAATTGATTTCCTCAACTGGTGTCGGCGAAAGTATAATGGCATGAGAGAGTTAGGTAGGGTAATCTACCATTCAGAGACTGTTGGACGGCATAAAAAAGGATTTAGCAATGTCCAAGATGATTGCAGAAATTGAACAAGACCAACTAAAAGATGATTTGCCAGATTTTTCTCCTGGCGATACTGTTGTTGTACAAGTGCGGGTTCGGGAAGGTAACCGGGACCGGCTTCAGGCTTATGAGGGTGTTGTCATAGCCAAACGTAACCGTGGTCTTAATTCCTCATTCACGGTACGTAAAATTTCACATGGAGAAGGTGTGGAGCGAGTATTTCAAACACATAGCCCAGCTATCGCAGAAATAGTTGTAAAACGTCGTGGTGATGTGCGCCGTGCTAAATTGTATTACCTTCGGGAACGGACTGGAAAAGCGGCTCGTATCAAGGAAAAAATCTAGTACTGAGGAGTTTAGGCGTGAAGACTTTGCGCGCCATTTTAGTTTCTCAAATGGTAATAAGACGACTTCGTCCGCTAGTACTAAGTGCCTTTTTGGGGCAATTTATGCTCGTAAGTGGATGCGTATCTTACGTAGGTAGTTTGGCAGCGGATACTTTGTCTTCGGCAATTCTTAATCAGGATGACCCCGTAATAATTCAGTCTGGATTGCCAGCCTATTTGCTAATTGTTGATGGTTTTATCGTTGAAAACCCTGAGAGCGAGTCTGTGTTATCTGCAGGAGCTCAGCTGTTCTCATTATATGGATCTCGCTTTGCAACAGATAATGCGCATTCGGCTAATGTTACTTGGAAAGCTAGGCGTTATGGTCAACGCGCTATTTGTCTGGTTCATCAGCCAGCATGCAATTGGCAAGGCATGGGTTATGAGCAATTTGTACAGGAATTAGAAGACATAGA
>PBDA01000002.1 GCA_002718345.1 Rhodospirillaceae bacterium | reverse complement strand
TGGACGTAAAGGTCGTCTCTGAGACCGGCCCGCGCTACCACCTGCCATCGATCACCTCTAGGAAGAGCTGAAATCGTGTCACGCAACCATGGTAAACCCAAGGCTTCACTGAGTTGGAAGTAGACCGCACCGACCTCAGTCACTGATCGATTTACGGCGACAGCTACATCCACGATGTCTAAAACTGAATAAAGATCAGGAAACTTAGACACGCGATCAGCTATCGACTCGGGAACTCCTGCGTCAATCAACCGATTACGTTCCCTCGTGCATCGCACAGCTGTACCCGAATAGCTGTTAAGAGCTTGTTCCAACTCCCCAGCCCCTGAGCAAAAACGAGCAATCTCGCTATTTACGTTGATTGGATAAGACAGTTGTTTTAATAACCAACGTGCAGAGCGCTCGATAAGTCGCCTCGATTGCAGCACCATTTGTGTCTGATACTTAGATGCAACATGATAATCCAAGCCTTCAACTGACGTCCAAAATTCATTCAGTTGAAAGATTTCCTGGGCAACAGTAAATACCCGAGCGATATTACTAGCGCTCACACCGGTTTCTTCTCGGAGCCTAAAGCAAAAAGTTATTCCTGCTCTATTGACCACATTATTCGCAACCACGGTAGATACTATTTCGTGAGCCAAGCGATGACTAGGCATATAGTTCGCGAACCTTTCCCGCAATGGGGTTGGAAAATATGTCTCTAACTCGTTTACGAAGAAATCGTCATGTGGCAGATCTGAATCCAGCAGTTCCTTGAATAATTCAATTTTCGTATACGCTAGCAGCACCGCAAGTTCAGGAGTAGTCAGCCCTATTTTTTTTGTTCGTCGCTCCGCGATACTCGCTTTGTCCGGGAGAAATTCTATAGAACGATCAAGTTTCCGTTCACGTTCTAACGTGTCAATTAATCGCTCATGTATCTCCAGCATTGACGGAGCATGCGCAGCAGCGCAGGAAAGGGCCTGAGTTTGCAAATAGTTGTTACGCAAGACGAGTGCAGCGACCTCATCAGTCATTTCTTCTAATAGCAAATTCCGTTGTTTAATGGTCATATCACCAGCAACTACTGGCGCATTAAGGAGAATCTTTATGTTGACCTCATGATCAGAACAATCAACACCACCTGAGTTGTCAATTGCGTCCGTAAAAATCCGACCACCCTCAAGAGCAAATTCAACTCTTGCCAACTGGGTTAAACCGAGATTGCCACCCTCACCGACCACACGGCAACGCAGCTCTCGTGCATTAATCCGCACGACATCATTTGCTCGATCCCCAACGTCGATATGCTGTTCGTGGCTAGCTTTTACGTATGTTCCAATGCCACCGTTCCACAACAAGTCAACTTTTACCTTCAACAAACTACAAATCAATTCGTTGGGGGTCATCGCTGATTCAGACACCCCTAATAACGTTTGTACCTGCGGCGTAAGTTCAATAGATTTAGCTGCTCGAGAGAAAACTCCACCCCCCTCTGATATGTACGACCAATCGTAGGCTGCCCAAGAAGAGTCAGACATCTCAGAAAGCCGCTTACGCTCCTCAAAAGACTTCATAGGGTCAGGACTTGGATCAAGAAATATATGCTGGTGATTGAAAGCACCTATCAGTTGAATCTTCTGTGACAACAACATGGCATTACCGAATACATCTCCTCCCATATCGCCGATACCCATGACGGAAAACTCAACTGACTGCGTATCAAGATCCATTTCGCGAAAATGCCGCTTAACTGATTCCCATGCGCCTCGAGCGGTGATAGCCATCGCCTTATGGTCATCCCCTGTTGATCCCCCCGATGCGAAAGCACCCCCGAGCCAATAGCCGTATTGGGTAGCAATGTCATTGGCATAATCGGAAAACGTCGCAGTACCCTTATCTGCGGCCACGACAAGATAAGGATCGTCAGAGTCGTGTCGTTTGAGATTGGTTGGTGGAACGATCTCCGAGCCCCTGAGGTTGTCGGTTACATCCAATAAACCCCGGATATAAGTCTGATAACTGGCAATCCCCTCGGACATTACTTCCTCGGGCGTGGTGAAATCGGCTAATCGTTTGGAAACGAATCCCCCCTTCGAACCAACTGGCACTATTACCGCATTTTTAACCGTCTGGGCTTTAGCCAAACTCAGAACCTCTGTGCGAAAATCTTCTCGGCGAACCGACCAACGCAAGCCCCCGCGCGCAACTGGTCCTCCTCGCAAATGCACACCTTCCACTCTCGGCGAGTACACAAAAATTTCGCACATTGGTCGAGGTTTGGGCAGATCGGGTACCTTCATTGGGTCAAACTTGAATGAAACGTGTGTTTTTGCTTCACCCTCTTCGTTAATTTGGTAGAAATTAGTCCTCACCATAGCCAATTCCAGCTCGAGGAAGCTTCGGATAATCCGATCTTCATCGAGATTAACCACCGACTCCAAGCCATCATAAATCTGCCTGACAATCGAGAGAGCTTCTTTATCATCAGCAACACTCGGGACAAAGCGCGCATGGAACAATTTCACAAGTAACCTAGCAAGATCGGTATTCTTGGCCAGAGTATCTTCCATGTACTCTTGGCTAAACGTCAGGTTGGTCAAGCGTAGATACTTACAACAAGCCCGCATAATCACTATTTCTCGCCAAGTTAAGGCAGCTCCAAGAACCAATCGATTGAAACCGTCATTTTCAACATCACCAAACCAAATCTTTTCGAATGCATCTTGGAAATTTGTCCGGATTTCATCGATGACCAATGATGAGCCTTCCTTATGCAACATCGTAAAGTCATGCATCCAGATTGGCTCGCCAGAGGCTGGAGATAAAGTACTAGGACGCTCTGCATGGACAGTTAGCCCCATATTCTCTAGCATCGGCAGCGCTTCTGAGAGGGAAATCGGCTGCTTGTAGCGAAACAACTTAAATTGCAATTCGCCAGCTGACGCGTCCAACGGTCGATAAAGCGACATTGCAATGCTACCGTCATCCACCAGGGTTTCCATGATCTCGATGTCATAAACCGCAACGAGTGGCGAATAATATTCACGATAGTCAGCTCTAAATGCATTGACGTAGCGACGCGATAATTGACTACCACGCTCTTCGCCAAATTGATCTAGCAGAGCCTGGTTNAGGTCCTGATGCCATGAGCGTGTNACTTCTTTTAAGCGATGCTCGATCTGCCGTTCGTCGACAACGGCAGGGATTGTCCCGCCAACGCGAATAACAAAATACAAGCGTGCCAAAACTGATTCCGACAACTGCACGGTAAAGTCTGTACTCAAACCATTGAAAGACTCTTCTAGCACTCGTTGAATCTGCAAACGAATATCGGTATTGAAACGNTCACGTGGCACAAAAACGATGCACGAGACAAAACGGTTGAACCGGTCCCTGTGGACAAACAATCTAATCCTCTGTCGCTCCTGCAAATGTAAAATACCGAGTGCAGTAACCAACATTTCATCATCAGAGACTTGGAACAGTTCATCTCTAGGATATGTATCCAGGACGTTTAGNAGTGTTTTTTCCGCGTGTGAGTTTGAAGGNTAACCCGCCTGCTCAACAATGCGTTTCACTTTAGTGCGCAACAGCGGGATAGAACGTGGGTTCCGGTTATAGGCTGCTGATGTATATAAGCCAAGAAATCGATGCTCCCCCGTAACCTCCCCCTCCGCGTTGATTTGCTTTATTCCCACATAGTCCATGTACGTTGGTCTATGCACAGTCGATCGATGGTTCCCCTTTGTGATTACTAACAAGTCGGGTATTCGTGCTTCTCTTCTCTTTTCTTCAGACAAAGTGGCAAAACCATGTGACACGGAAGCACCGAGCGGATTCCGCAAAAGACCTAGTCCACTGCTAGCTGTTGACCACAATTCATCCTGACCGGCTTCACTGGAGAGAACATATTCACGGTAACCCAGAAATGTAAAATGGTTGTTGTCCATCCATTTCAGGAATTCGATTCCCTCGGCCAGTTGGTTTAAATCTATCGGTGGAGGTCGCTCTCGAAGAGAATCAATGACCTCACCGAGTTTTAACCGCATATCAGCCCAATCCTCAACGGCGACCGCTACGTCACCTAGGGCTTTCTCGACATCGTCACGAATTGCCTCAAGAATTGGAGTCTCAGTCTGCCGGTCTACTTCACAATGCATAACAGCTTCGGTGATTACAGCCGAACAATCTTTGTCGTCTGGTAGTAGCACATCTATTAAGCTACCGTCAGGTGCGCGTTTGAGACGAACAACAGGATGAACAATTAGGTGTGTGGTCAATCCGCGTTGGTTCAACGCCATACGCACAGAATCAACAAGGAACGGCATATCATCCATGACAATTTCCACAATGGTATGCGTGGATTGCCACCCATGCTGTTGAAATTGCGGATTATATACATGAACCTTCGCGGTTCCGGGGAGGCGGTCACGCGCAAAGGTTAAATGCGTCATGGCTGCCCCGTACAAATTCGAAACATCGACGCTAAGTAAATCGTCAGCAGCTGTTCCAGCGAAGTACTGCACAACAAATTTCTCAGCAAAATCCGATGTCTCAACGGACGTACGCTCTCTGGCCATTGACGCTAGTGTGTCGAAGATCGACTGTGCTCTACTATCTCTTGTCGGCGTCATGGTCAGCAAACTTATATTTATGATTCCAATATTTTACCGAAGCATAAGAGGCTTTGGGGTTATATGTAAGTACTTAAGTAAATAAGCTGGACCTATCAACTTAGGCTGGCAACATTTATGAACACAGGCTAAATTCATCCCAATCACAACTTAATTTTTTACTACCTACCATTTGAAGTTCCCCCCTTATAACCACTAACCTACAGGTTGGTTCACGGCCATCACTAACCAAATTTCGGCACTTATTCCAATCCAAATACCATGCATGTGCGAAGTATAGCGAACCACTCCACCAAAGGCAGCGTAGACTGGCAGGAGACATAACTATCCCCTCGAAGTTCCCCTGACACTAGTCAGATAAGCACTGTCGCTTAAAACCAAACAATCTGTTAGTCAAAGATTTGATCGTAAAAATGTGGTATAAAAGAGACATTAATGCAAACACTTCTATCTAGGTAATGTGCCTGAACACCAGTCATCTCAGCAGAATCACCTAAAATGTGGCAAATAAACAACAAATCGAGTACGTTGTTGGCAATTTACAAATTTATGTTGTCAATCCGGTCACTTCTTTGCCATACTATTGAGGCTTCTCATTGTTGAGGGGCTTCGCGAAGCACCTTCCTGTTTGATGGGAGGAAATTTTTAAACCTTTAAGAAACTCCTGAAAGGGGATCTTTATGAACAAAAAAGTTTTAGCTGTAGCAATCTCGAGTGCGCTGGCTGTCCCGATGGCCGCTCAGGCTGTAAGCATGAACATGTCCGGTCAGGTCAACCGAGCCATAGCGTTTGCAGACGATGGCGAAGGTTCTGACGTTCATTTCGTTGACAACACAGCGTCCAACACTCGATTCCGGATGACTGGTAGCGAAGATATGGGCAATGGAATTACCGCTGGTTTCAAGATCGAACTGTCTTCTCAGAGCAACAGCTCATTCTCCATTGCGAGCAAGGCTGCTAATGGCGGTACAGTTGGTGCAACTGGTGGACGTGTCCAAGAACTTTTCTTCAAGGGCAACTTCGGTAAAATCACCTTCGGTCAGGGCCCAACAGCTTCTGACGGTATGGCGGATGCCGACCTTTCCAATACTTGGCTATCTGACCAAGCTGCTATGTCAATCGGTGGCAGCATCGCCTTCAGACAAGCGAACGGCACAGCCAGTGCTAACACAGCTGCCAGTGCCTATACCTATTACGATGGCAACGGCCGCAGAAATCGCCTCCGCTATGACCTACCCAGCATGGGTCCGCTGGCACTTTCCATCTCCCACGATCAAGATGAGGCCTGGGGTGCGAAAGCTTATGTGTATACCTCTCTTGCTGGTGGTGACTTGAGTGCAGCTCTAGGTTACGCGAGTACTGATGATACGACTGGTCGACAACGCTTTGGTGGTTCAATGTCATTCCTGGCTTCCAACGGCACCAGCCTTGGCTTGGCATGGCAGGAACATGACCGTAACAACAATGGTCGCACGTCAGAGCATGTACGGATTAAGCTCGGCCATCGTTGGGGCAATAATGCTATATCTGCCTCCTACGGTGAAGTAACTGACCATTTGGCTGCAGGTTCTGAAGCCCAGAAGATAGGTGTCGGCTTTGTTCACTCAATTCCTAAACCTAAAGTAGAACTCTATGCGGGTTATGCAAACATGAGCCTGGATGACGACGGCACTACAACCACTAGCTTCCAAGACATCGATGTATTCCATGTCGGTTCTCGGGTTAAATTCGACTAAGTCCTAGACTAAATCGGTCGAATTTAGTGGTATAAAGAACCCTGCGTCCTAGGATGCAGGGTTTTTTTTATGCCGTGAATCCTGATTATACCACTCGATATTAACAAGATTTTTTACCGCTTCTGGTAAAAATGATGCGTAATTATTCCATCGTCCTATCGATGTCTTGTACATAGGCTGTCTCACCTGCCAATTGCTGGATGTATGAACAATGTTTGACGAGCTTCGGTAATTTAAACAAACGTCATTCCAAGGCAGACCGCAGTGAGCAATAATCTTCCGAATCTGAGTATGAGGATCAGCCAGCAATTCTTCATAAACCACGTCTAAAGCCCCGATCCCGAGTTTGTGCCAATGGGCCATTAGCCGTAGATACTCCGAGTAATAATTTGTTAGCCCCTCCCACGTATAGGAACAATGAAGTGACCCAGGGCCAAACAATTGAAAATAGTTTGAGAGGCAAACATCTTGGGGGTTACGAATACAATGAATGATTCGCGCTTTTGGAAAAATCGACCTGATAAGACCAAGATGTTCAAAATTACTCAACATCTTGTCAACGCCACATGTAACGTTGCCGATACGTGTAGTTAAAGCAGAAAGATAGGACTGGGCAAGATCGTCAAGATGCTCCTGTTTCAAATCAACAGCACACCGAGGATATAATTCGGTTGTCTGTAACTTCGCGGGTAAACCACGGATTAGTTCAGGAAAACAATTAAATTCACCGACTCCCTTAGCGTTTGGATGTGCAGTTATAATTTGTTCGATGAGTGACGAGCCAGAACGCGGCATACCAACCACAAAGACCGGTAACGTTGATTCACAACGACTATAGTGAGCAAATGAACTTGTAAACGTCGCAATGAGTTCATCTATAAAGTGAGACCGTAGTGCTGGATTGTACGAATGCGTTTTTTCCCGAAATGCATTTCCAATCGAATAATGGTGGTATGCGGTATCGTATTGGTCAATATCATCGTACATCTTGCCTAATGCAAAATGTAGATATACACGTTCGTCAGCCGCAGTATGAGCCAACTGAGCTTCCACCGAATGGATCTCCTCTTTATCTTTAACTGAGAAACGACGAGTTCTAACCAGGTTAGCAATCGCCCACGGAAATCCGGGGTCAGTAGACAATGCTTTCTCAAAGTATCGTCTACCTGTTGCAATATCACCTGCATTCATATACACGATCCCTATACCATTGAGGGCCTCCGCATTTTTAGATTCAATCTCAAGGCTACGACGAAATGCTGACAGTGCCTGTTCGATACATTGCTCATGGGTCAAACTTACACCGAGCTTACACCAAATCTCAGCATCTCTTGGTTCAATTCCTGTTGCTTTTGATAGCAATTCAGTGGCACGTTCATTCCGTCCAGTTGACTGGTAGGCTACAGCCAAATTAAACAAAGTATTTACGTTGTGCTCATCCAAAACCAGTGACTGCTCATAAGTCTCGATAGCCAGAGACTGGCTACCTATTTCGCTATACACGTTCGCCAGCGCGTTTAAATCCACAGCGTCGGGAGCTGTCTCGATTAAGTCTCGAAGTATTTTCCCTGCAGCCTGAAATTCAGTTTTCTGAATTAGAACCATGGCTAACGCCCGTTTTGCCTGGGTTGTATTGGGGGCCAAAGTAAGCACTCGTCGTAATTCATGCTCTGCACTATTCCAGTCCCCGTGTCCAATGGCTTTGTCTACGAGTTTTAACAAACTTGAAATTCCCTTGTTCAAAGCTGACATCCCTCGCGTTCGAGCGCGCTACGAAGAGTATCGATATATGGTGCGTAATACCGCCAGCGACCGGATGAAGAGCGATACATTGGCTGCCTAACCTGCCAATGACTTGCAGTTTGAACCGTCCGACTGGTCTTGTGGAACGCAAGACAATTTGGCTCCCAGGGCAATTGGCAATAGTCGATGATTTTCCTGCTAGTTGCTTCTTGATTGTTAACTAATTCTTCATAGTCACATTCAAAAATAGAGACGGGCAGAAGATGTTGCCAGTGCATCATCAGGTCCTGATACTGTTTGTAATAAAAAGCCAAATCCTCGAAATTGTAGGAAAAATTTAAAGCGTAAGCATACATCTGAAAATAGTTCGATAGACATACATCCAAAGCGTATCGCCGACAGTGAATGATTTTTGCGTTCGGCAACAACAGCGTAATCAAACCGAGATGCAGAAAGTTGTTGGGCATTTTGTCAACCACTCTCAGCGCTGTATCAGACACCCCCTTGAGAGTCGATAGATAACTATTGGCAAGTTGATCCACAGCCGACCGCCGCAGCTCATGTACAGCGGCCGGGTAATGCTGCGATGAACCGATCTTTTTACCAAAATCTCGTACCATGGAGTAGATGTCACGGAGTTCTCCCGCACCGGCTGCCTGAGAATGGCTTGCAATAATGCTTTCGACCAACGTGGTTCCCGATCTGGGCATACCGACCACGAAAACTGGAATATCGCTAGCCTGACCAACATCCTTCAGTGCCTCAAAACAATCAGCATTAAAAGTCTCAATAATGTTATTTATACGTTGACTATGAGCCTCACGGTTGAAGGGTGCCACTTCAGATTTCAACCGATTACCCTCTTCATAATTTGCAAACGCTTTATCGTAGGCTTGCAGGTCATCGTAGGCTTTACCTAATGCAAAATGCATTGCTACTTTCAAACTGAGCGGGAATGAACGAGAACTAGCCAGTCTCGATAAGTGTTCTACTTGCGGCCCTGAGTCTGGAGTATTCTTTCGACTGTTAAGTAGACTAGCCAATACCAACACAGAATCTGGGTCAATAGATAATGCCCTGTCAAAACATTTGTAAGCCTCTTCAAACTTTCCTAAATCTGCATAAGTCACTCCAAGATTGTTGTAGGCCTCCACAAAAAATTGATCCAGCGATATTGCTCTCTCGAACGCAGTTATGGCAGCGTCATGTTCTCCAAGAAATTGCCGCGCAACGCCTAGATTTAAATGAGCGTCCGCGAAGCTCGGATCCAGAGTCACGGCATACTCGCACAATTTTAAGGCCTCTTTCGACCGACCTGACCTTAAAAGTGTTTTAGCCAGCGCCGTCAGTATTGGCGGGGAATCTGGCCAAAGCGACTGTGCCCGAGTAAAGATAAGTTCGGCTTTGTCAAAATCGTCCCGATCGACGGCCAATTCCCCAGCAGCCAAGAAAATTTCAAGATCATCAGAAGACAGCGATAATGCGCTATCACAGGCGGCCCTTTGCCCATCCCAGTCTTCCAGTAGACCGAACAATGAAGCGAGACTCATATACGCCTGCCCGGTTGGGCGTAACATGGCCGATTTCTCGAGATGGTAGCGGGCGAGGCTATAATCCCCCATTTGAAGGTAACAATTACCAACATTGTTATGGGCAGCAGGATAATTTGGGTCGATCTTTAGTGCATGCTCATAAGCGGCAACTGCATCCATGAATTCATTATTTTTGCGATGCCAGTTTCCCAGATCATACCAGCCAGTTGTGAAACTCGGATCTAATGATAATGCCCGATCTAATTCTTGCCTAGAACCAACCATATCACCTAATTCCAGCATGATAAGTGCCAACCCATGGTGGCATTCTGGGTCGTCCTTATTTGCTTTTATTAAAAGTTCGAAGTGGACCTTCGCGGAAATCAGCTGTCCATCGTCTAACAACATCCCCGCCAAATTGTACCGAGCGCTACTTAATTTCGGATCAAGATCGAGCGCTCTATTGTAAGCCGCTACCGCGGCCCCCCTTTTCCCGCATTCCTGCTGTAGGTTGCCCAGCAAAGACCAATCTGGAGCCGAATCTGGATTCACGGTTACCGCCCGTTCCATTAGCGATGATGCACGGTCTACATCACCTTCAAGCATGAGGATTAACGATAAGCAGTGAAGTGCTGGCCCCGTGTTCGGAACTTTCTTCAATACCTTTTCACAACGATCCTTTGCAGACGATAGCTGCCCGTTCTGGTAATCCAGCAAAGCCATCTGTAAAGTGTCCCTTAATGCTGGCGATAAGGCTCTGGTTTTTACCGTGCGCTTTCGACTACCAGGGGATCGATTTCGCTTACTCATTTCTCCACCAAAATTTTGCTACGTTGCCTTCGATGGCAATCTCACCAAGATTTTTCCCTCACAGACTAGCTGATGCCTTTTCAAAACCTATCGAACCTTTAATCATAACATTAAACGAAATGCTAACCCTCCTACCGGCAGCCGTGTTTATACCGACTCTATGAGCTAGCCAAGATGGAAACACCAACAACATCCCGGGTTTTGGGGACACCCTGAATTCATGGGCGTTGTAAGGTGTAAGTTCTTTGACCCGAGGCATTAGCACTTTCGCTTGCGGTCGCGGGTCATCAAAAATAATGTCGCCACAATCCACTGGAGCCTCAGCATAGTAGACTCCACTTAAGAGATTATTGGGATGAATATGCTGGCGATGTGTATCACCTGAATCACCAACATTAGCCCAACAATCCGTAATATAACACTCCTCAAACTGATAATTTAAGAATCCTAATACAGATCGCGATGCTGCCAACGCCACCTTGCGGAACACCTCAAAATCCTGCGCTTCATGCAAATTCGCTGGGCTTTGAGCATGTTGCCCGTAGCCCGGGTCTCCCAATTTTTCATTCGGCAACCATTTTTGGTGCTTCTTCAGCATATCAATTGCTGTAACCCAGTGTTTGTTAAGTTGCTCATGGTCTTCAACCATCATCATCCAGATTCCTGTCGGAAAGCAGGAAGAAACACTCTGTTCAGAAAACATAAATAGCAATCCCAGTTTAGCCCACCGGATTATCACCTAACAAAGAACCTAGAGCCATCCAATTCATGCAAGCCGAATTAATAGCTTTCTCATGGTAGACAATTCCAAGTAGTCTCGTTCCTTGAACAGATTCAATTACCAGTGGAGTACTGGATGACCCGTCACTTAAAAATGTCCGTACACATACCTCTTCGCATTAGAAAAACAGTAAGATTGAAAATTAAATGACTCTTCGGCAAAGTTAATATGTATTTACAACAAAACGTGACCTTAATTTCAGCGCCAACTTTTGTCTAATTGACACCACTGCACACCCGCCACCACCTAACTGTAAGGGGTATATTCAGTTGTCATCTTTTGCTCCATGAAAAAAAATAAGAGATCTCGTTCAGCAAAGTCGGTACGTTCACCTAACATACGCGAACCCGCACTGCTACAAGGCATTCAGCAACTCAACAAAGGGTTAGCATTGGATGCCCAACGGACTTTCTGGCTATTTCTGCAGGAGAATCCTAGACATGCACAGGCGTACCATCTCCTAGGGGCTGCCCAGCACCAATCAGGGCAACACCGCCAGGCCATTGAGAGTATCAGTCATGCTGTGCAACTTGATCCAGATGATCCTTCCTTTCATAACACTTTAGGAGAAATTCTCCGAACCACCGATCAACTCAAACAAGCGATTAGCGCCTATAAGGCAGCCATTAAATTATCGCCAAAATATGGACTAGCATACAATAACCTTGGGCTAGCTCTCGCGAGTAACAATGATTTTGATGCTGCGATAATTGCCTTTGAGGAAGCTTTAACTACCGGCTATAAACCCGGAGAAGTCTGGAACAACTTAGGTGTGACCCATGGAGCTAAAGGCGACCAAGAGAACGCCTTAACTTGCTTCAAACAGGCGGTAAAAACTGCACCTAAATTTAGCCTAGCGCTCTTTAATTTGTCTAAACTCTACCTTGAAAATGGAGCATACGCAAAGGCTCAAAAATTTTCAGACCAAATGCTGCGCGCAACACCTGATGAGCCGCTAGCATTGCTGCATGCTGCAACGGTTGCAGCTAGACAAGATAAAATAGACAAAGCACTAATGCTGTTACAAAAAGTGCTCACCAAAGAGCCGGCTAATATTCAGGCATTAGATTTACTACAATATCTACAACGAACCAACGGGTATATTAAAGATTCAATTGTGAGTCTTAAGCGCCTTATAGAGCTGGAGCCAAACTCTCCTATCCGCCAAAATGATCTTGGTGTGTCTCTGCTGACCGTCGGTCAGATTACGCAAGCGGAAGCGTGCTTCAAAGAAGCTTGTCGACTCGACCCAAACATGGGACTCGCCTTTGAAAATTGGGCGCGGGCTAGAAAATTCAGTGCCGATGACACGGAGTGGATCCAGAACCTCCAAGATATTTGTCACCGTTTGGATAGGAACCTAACCAAAAACGCTTCCTTCTTCTTTGCAGGGGGCAAAGCACTCGATGATATTGGCGCTTTCGATGATGCTTTTTACTATTATCAACAAGCAAATACAATTGTCAGAAAAACCTTCCAATATGAGCCGGACTCGCAGGATCATTGGGCAAAGGATGTCATTTCGACATACACTGAAGAACTAATGGGTAACATTCAGGTTGATACCGTATCGTCCTCTCCCGACCTAATCTTCGTATGCGGATTACCCCGCTCCGGAACGTCCCTGATCGAACAAATCCTAGCTAGTCACCACGATGTATTTGGTGCCGGAGAACTTACTCACGTTTTCGAATTGACCAAGCAAGTTCCATCAAGACAAGGGGAATCATATCCTCTGTCAGCCGCTTATCTAGAAGCACCGATCGTCGAATCATTACGCGACAATTATCTACGCAAGATTAAACGTCTCAATAGCTCTGTAGTAATCGATAAGGCTCCCATGAATTTCCTGCATTTAGGACTAATTGTCGCCATGTTTCCCCGCGCGAAGATAATCCTGAGCGAACGGGAACTTCGTGATGTAGGCCTATCTATCTTCTTCCAGCATTTTCAGGACCGGAACTATTATGCCTACGACTTATATGACATAGGGCGGTTCGCAAGACAATATCGGTGGCTAACCGATCACTGGTTACGGCTGTTCCCTAACATTCACAGATTCTCCTACGAATTCATAATTGACAATCAGAGGACTGCAACGCAGCAACTACTCGATGCCTGTCAACTACGCTGGGACGAGAACTGCATGCACTTCCACCGAACCGAACGCCAAGTCAATACCGCCAGCGCATGGCAAGTCCGTCAACCAATTACGAGAACCTCGATAAAGCGTTGGGAAAACTATACACCACATCTGCAGCCCTTTCTTGATGGCCTTAGCGGACTCGTTTCTCCAAGATAAACTTCCGGCGTTTCATTTAACTGACACCGTTATAAACAATATAATTCTCTTTAACACCGCCGCCAAGTGTCGCCAAAACAATTTGGAACTAGACCCTGAAGAATCAACTATCTAGTCCTAAACTCAACTAGCTTTTTCTCAGGAAATTAATCGATGGAATCAGACTAGTGTAAAATCAAATGCGATACTGATTCTCAGTGCATTATCAACCATCGGTATGGTTCTGTGATATAGCCACGATGGAAATAAAACAAGCTGGCCAGTTTCGGGCAAAAAAGAGTATGTCTTCGCTTTTGCGACAGTGGTAAATTCCCGACCAAACTCGCCAAATCTAATGCTCCCTGCATTATCATTATCAGCATTCCAATTAGGCACTGACGGATAATAGACTCCAGAAATCCATGCGGTAGGATGTATATGTGGGACCTGATGTCCTCCTCGGCGCATTATCACACCCCAAGCATTGAGTCTTGGGGCATGCAACGGGATCTGATAATAAGTGTCATCAATTCTTGTCGAAAGAAAATCGGATAAAGCCTCTCGAACCATAACTTGGAAAGCCGCCATGGCTGGACATCCTGGCGAGGCTAGATCACCTGAGTGTTGGGCATTACGCGTCGCATGACTAGTTGGAGCAAAACTAAGAGAGCGATGAGCACAAACGTAAGAGCACAGCTCGTCATTGAAGGCATCTATTGACTTATATCCGTCAGGTACTCCCGGCCAGTAAAACCCGATCAAGTTTTGAGGCTCTGGGCACAATTCCTTTTCTCCAA
>PBDA01000001.1 GCA_002718345.1 Rhodospirillaceae bacterium | reverse complement strand
GAGGAACTTTAAAGTATGCAATTCTCTCCTTGCAGAATTTTACTAATCGCTCCAAAAGCTCACTAGACTCAACCACTCCAACCTGTAAAACAACATAGGCTTTAATCTCTTCACCTCGAATCTCATCCGAAACCGCTACACAGGCAACCAGCCGCACCGCTGGGTATTGTCCTATAATCTCTTCCACTTCCTGTGCAGCAATATTTTCACCGCTCCTCCGGATCATATCTTTGAGTCGACCGACAAAATAGAAACGTCCCTCTCGATCTTGTCGTACTTGGTCACCAGTGTGCATCCAGCCGTTCCGAAAAACTGCATTTGTTGCATCTGAATTGCGGTAGTAGCCTTGCATGATTCCAGGCCCACGCAATACCAACTCTCCAACTATATTTGGTTGTACAGCGTTATCGTCACAATCGACAACCATCGCTTCACGAGTGGGTAGCGGACGTCCAATACAACCGGTACCAATTAGGAAATCATGCTCGTCAAAACTAACACCCAGATCGAGACCTGTTTCTGTCATGCCATAAAGTTCGTACCATTTCACACCCCAGCGTTTTTCGATGGCTTCATGATCGACAGCTGGAATGCCGGAGCAGGAAACAAAACGGAGATGATCAATAGGCTCGTCGGTTGATCGATCTGCCTTTAGAAGTAATTTGGGCATAACGCCCAGACAGTAAAACCAAGTTACTCGGTGCCGTCGAACTGTTTTCCAGAAAGTCGAAGGGTGAAAACGATCAGCGATCACTAAATGACAACCTAGACTTAAAGACAATGCAAGGTTCCATTGAGGGTCAACATAATAGAACGGAGCTGTTGTCAGTATGGTATCAGTCTCGGATAGGCTCTCATACGCACGCGAAAAACGCTGAGACAATTCAAAAAACCAAGCATGTGTAAGCTGGCAACCTTTCGGTTTCCCTGTGGTCCCTGATGTATATTGAATATTTGCCAGTGATTGGTCTTGAATTAACGTTTGTAAACCATTCTCTGAATGAAGTTTTGATCTTTGCATAAGGGTTTCAGCAGTTAGAATATGCCCAATACTGACCAAGCCTGCGGACGCTTTAGTTACTACTGGTTCTAGATCAGGTTCGCACACAATCAATGACACACCAGCGTGTTCAATTAAATAACGAGCGTCGGAGACCTGGTAAAACACATTGAGCGGGACGACTACTGCACCTAGCTTAAGCCCCGCGAGCCAAGTTAAAGGCCAGTGCGGTGTATTGCGAAGCATAATCCCTATACGATCGCCAGATAAAACACCGGCTGCCTGCAGTGCTCGAGCAATCCTATTAGTGACCGACTCTAGTTCCGCAAAAGTCACCGTCTGTCCGTCGGGATCGAAAGTTAGTGCGATTCGATCTCCTAACCTTTTGGAAGCTTTACTTAACAAATCAACCAGTGTCGCGGACATATTCGTATCTATCGATTCAATAATTCAAGTGCATTTGAGACGGCACTCCGATACAGGCGAATATCGCTGCCTACGGTTACGAGATCGAACTTCTCCGACAACATTCTTTTAGCGTACACAGGACTCTGACAGTGGATTCCAGCTTTAACCCCACCTTGATGTGCTGCTGACAAAATTGTTTTTATTACTTTCATCACATTTGGATCGTCTTGATCAAGTTTTGGCTCGTAACCCAACGACAAACCAAGATCGCTTGGACCTATGTAAACTCCGCTCAACCCCGGCGTCCCAACGATGGGCAAAACATTCTTATAAGCTTCCGCAGTTTCAATCATTGCCAAAACAGTTATGGACTTGTTAGCTTGGGACGCATAATCAGGGCCATAAACCATCCCAACTCGGGTAGGACCAAAGCTCCGTGCGCCTATTGGCGCATATTGTGTATAACGGACTAGGGCTGCCGCATCTTCCTGCGAATTAATCATTGGACAAATTATTCCCATCGCTCCAGCATCTAAACACTTCATAATAATGCCCGGCTCTAGCCAAGGTACCCGCACCAAAGGAGTGCATGTCGAACCACGCAACGCTTGGAGCATTGACAGTGCAGCCTGATAATCTATCAATCCGTGCTGCAGATCTATGGTAATTGAATCAAATGCATACTCCCCAGTTATCTCTGCAACGATTGCATTAGGTGTCGACAACCATGCATTTACTGCACCATCCCCTGCTTTCCAAGTTTCTTGAAGACGCTTCATCTTAGTTACCCTCCTAATTCTTCGGCAGCACCGGTGGATGACACTGTAGCATTGAGAACTCGCTTAGTAGCACAACCGATCACGACTCGCCAACGTATGTCAGACCAAGGTATCATTTTCCCAAATTCTTATCTGACCGATTGAATGACTTTTCCAATCCCCGATGATTCCGGTTTTGTACCAGTCCCTGGTGGCCGAATATGGTACCGAATGAACCACGGAAAGAACCAAAAAGCAGCACTCATTGTTATCCATGGGGGACCGGGCTTTTCCCATCACTACCTGCTGCCACTATTGGACATGTGCCAAGATCGCACGGTTATTTTATACGATCAACTGGATGCTGGTGCATCGGACCGTCCGTGCAATCCACAAAATTGGCATATTGACCGTTTCGTGGCAGAAATTGCGTGCTTACGCCAGCATTTATCCCTAGACAAAGTTTGCTTATTTGGTAACTAATGGGGTGGCACTATCGCCTCAGCCTACGCCGCAACCAGACCTGAGGGACTAGAATCGATGATTCTTTCAAGTCCCTTAATTCACACCAATCAGTGGATTGCTGATAATCTAGTTCATCGGAAGTCACTACCCAAAAAAATTGTTGCAGCGCTAGACTATGGCGAGTGTCACGAAGAAACAACCTCTAGTAATTATTTGGATGCCGTAAGCTTTTTCAATCATAGGCACTTCTGTCGTCTCACCTGTTGGCCTAGTTACGTCAAAAAGTCAATCAAGTTACTCAACGACACTTGTTACGAAACAATGTGGGGCCCGAATGAATTCACTTGCACTGGAACGCTAGCAGATTACGATGGTCGAAACTTACTGCCCAAAATCAACTGCCCAGTACTTTTTACGGCTGGTGAATTCGATGAAGCAACTCCGACTGCTTGTGAAACTTTCGCAGCACATATTGAAAACGCAACTTTGGAAATTATTCCCGGATCTTCACATCTTGCTTTTGTTGAGCAGAGAAACCTATATATGAGTACTATTAAGATATTTCTATATAAAAATAGCATCTAGAAAATAAAAAAAGGGGTATCCATGAGTATTGTCTTTGACCTAGAAATTCCCAACGCTAGAGAAGGTTTTTTCGTCCCGCATGGATTTGCTACCGCTGAGCAAGTAGTCGACGTTATTGTCGAAGCAGAAAAACTTGGTTTCAATGCGGTCTGGGCAACAGATTTTTTCGCCCCGGTAGAATCTTCCGGTATATCGCTAAAATCACCACCAACCTGGTTCGAACCACTGATGATTCTTGCCAACGCTGCAGCTAATACAAAAAAAATCAAGCTCGGCACCGGGGTATTGATGCTACCGTACCGCGATCCCACAGTCTTGGCAAAACAGGTGAGCACACTTGATCACCTCAGTTCGGGACGTTTACTACTAGGTATCGGCCTTGGAGCTTACCGAGACGAGTTTGCTCGTGTGAGAGCACACCAAGCCAAAGCCCATAGGGGGAGGATTCTCGATGAATATCTGGAGATACTCATCCGCCTGCTTAGTGATGAAAGAAGCGTTTCAATGGATGGTCGCTATGTCTCTCTTGACAGAGTCGATATGCACCCCAAACCTATACAAACACCATTGCCAATTTACCTCCCAGCGCGTGGTGACCATTCGTACGAGAGAATCGCTAATTGGGATTTGAACGTGATGGTGCCGGCTTTAAATGGTAGTAAGTTTCTTGGCGAGTTAAGCCCTTTCTTGGCATCCGCCGGCAAAGAGTTAGCGTCTCGCGACATCATCGGGGAAGCTGAATTGCACATGGGCGCTACCAACGAAGCTGCGGCAAGGAGCTACCAAAATACAGCTATGGGCCAATTTCGCATCGAACGTGCAATACCACAGAACCGGAAATCTCTAGAAACGATGGTTTCTGCCAACTGGATAGGCAATGCTGAGTCTATTATTGACAAGATGAATCTGTCGAAGGAACAAGGAATTCGACACTTCAACCTCTTGCATGTAGCCGCTGATTCCTTATCCTCTCGCTTAGAGCAAATGCAGCAATTCGCGGAAGAGGTAATGCCTCATGTCCGCTGAGCAAACTGACTAGCCGATCATATAGACTTTTCGCACAGTTTCGAGCACCTCGCACACGCCAACCCATCCTCTTGGAAAAGCGGCTGCTGTGCCTGGTCTTATGTCGATGACTTCACCTGAATCCGACAGATAACGTGCTCTTCCCACTAAAAAATGACAAAACTCATCTCTCTCAATGTCGCAGCGCCACTCCCCTGGTGTGCACTGCCATAATCCCATTTCCGATGATCCGTCTGGATTACGAAATAGCAACACCCCACTTTGACGAGAAATAGGGTTTCCAATAGGAGACGTCACACTCCCCCAATCCTTCAGTTCTTTTTTACTACAAAGATCTGTCAAGACCGAAACGTTGACCATATCAAAATCCCACCTTGTAACCGGACACATGCTAACCTTTCCACTATCTGTTCGAAAAGGGGCAAGAGTATGTCAGATAAAAAGGTCACAGGGGGTTGTCTTTGCGGCGCTGTTAGATTCGAAATAGAGCTTCCCACTTTGTTCTGTGGTCACTGTCATTGCTCAATGTGCAGGCAACCACACGGTTCAGCTTTTGTTACGTGGACAGCGGTACCTCCTGAGCGCTTTCGCTATCTAGCGGGAGAAGAACAAACCCGCCAGTTCCAAAGCTCTGAAGAGGGAACACGAACTTTCTGTCATTTATGTGGTAGCCAAATGCTATGCCAAGTAGAACCGGACATTCTCGATATTGCACTGAGCGCGCTGCACGCTCCGATCGACCGTGTACCTGAGGCCCACTGGTATTACGATTCTCGAGTTACCTGGTTCGAAGTGACCGATGACCTGCCCAAATATGGTGGCGAATACGGAATGGAGCCACTCGGCATCGATTAGCACTTCAGTATTTCCTAGCCGATACTGACATGTGCAATACCGTTCAGCGTACCGATAAATATTCATATGGCAATTAACAACCCAAGCAATCATATCGGGATCGTCTTAATGGTAGGTTCGGTCATACTGATTTCGTGTTCGGATGTGATCGCTAAACTCCTCGCGCACGATCTGGCTATCATGCAATTATCCCTCATACAGGGAATTGTCATTCTGATTTCCGTACCTTGCATCGCACGAACGACACGCATTTCGGCTATCGTTAGGACGGCACATCCTAAAATACAAGCGGTACGATCATTTTGCATTTTTGTTAGCTCAGTTACATTCTACACTGGACTAAAATACTTGGAACTTGCCGACGTAGTCGCCATCATCTTTATTGGCCCACTAATCATCACAGCACTTTCGGCAGTAATACTGAAAGAAAAAGCTGGCCCTAGGCGTTGGATTGCTTGTGTTGTTGGATTTATCGGCGCTCTGGTTGTAATCCGACCCGGGATGTCCGATTTTGGGTGGGAAGTTATTTTCCCCTTATCAGCAACCACGTTTTATGCTATCTACGTAATTTGTACTAGAAAAATTGCCCAACGTGAATCGCACGCCACATTGATGTTCTACAGCGCCATCCTTGGCGTCGTCGTTCTAAGCTTTTCTGCACCATTTTACTGGATCGATCCAAATCCATGGAGCTGGGCTGGACTACTGACGGTTGGCATTTTATCTGGAACCAGCGCCGCGTTAGCAATCTGTGCATATGCGAGGGCCCCCGCATCATTGCTCGCGCCTTATGCATATGTCGAGATCCTCACAGCGACCCTGTTTGGCTTTCTGGTGTTTAATGATTTGCCTGACTACTACACCGTCTTAGGAGCGACCATAATTGTTGCTAGTGGTCTCTATATTTTCCGTCAAGATTTCAGGGATGGGAATTCTGGCAACTAAACATTAGTGTTGATCCAGACTGTGATGGGCTTAGTGTATTCGTTGATGGCTTCCATACCACCTTCTCGGCTCTTGCCACTTTCACCAAAGCCACCAATCGGCGCCATCGGCGCACCTAACCTATAGGTGTTAATCCATTGAATTCCAGCACGAACTGCTTTTGTCAAACGCATAGCGCGACCGAGATTGGTCGTAAAAAACCCAGCCGCCAAACCAAAGCTCGTATCATTTGCCAATTCAATGGCCTGTGCTTCATCATCGAACGGCAGAACCACTATAACCGGCCCAAAGAGCTCCGTATGGGCGATCTTCATATCATGGTCAGAACTAGTGAGTACCGTCGGTTGAAAATACCAACCCTTATCGGGTTTTTCGGGTCGTTTCCCACCCGTCCTAAGGACAGCGCCAGCGGCAACTGCTTCCTTAACTGCCACCCCACATCGCTCAACCTGAGCCTGTGTGGCTAATGGTCCCATTTGTGAATCAGGACTTAACGGGTCACCAACTTTAAGCGCTTCTGCCGCAGCGACGAGACGTTCGACAAACTCATCGTAAATCGAGCGTTCTACCAGGGCCCGAGAACCCGCCACACAACTTTGCCCAGACGACCCCGCGAACACACCCGCAACAACGTTCTGTATTGCGTTATCCATATTCGCATCTTCGAATACGATCACAGGCGACTTTCCACCAAGCTCTAAAGTAGTTTCTGCGAGGTTATTTACTGTATTAGCCACAATATGGCGCGCGGTGGCTGGGCCCCCTGTAAAGGCGACCTTCGCAACTTTTGGGTGGCTAGTGAGAACGCGGCCAGCTGGCTCGCCATCACCGGTAATAATGTTCACAACCCCCGGTGGGATGTCAGCTACCTCATGCATAATCTTGACAATCTCCAGTAGTGGCGTCGCACATAGTTCGGATGGCTTAATAACACACGTATTGCCGCCTGCAATAGCAGGACCAAGCTTCATCGATAACAGCCACAACGGGTTGTTCCAAGGAATAACAGCTGCGACCACCCCAACGGGTACGCGGTGGGTATAAGTCTGCATTCCAGGAAATGGCGGTGTAAAAGTTGTGCCCGCGGCTTTGTCTGCCATTTCCCCAAAGAACTTGAAGAAACCGGCACAGAATTTCATAAAATTCCTAGACTCCGTAAGATTTTTCCCAGAATCCNACACCTCTAGTTCCGCGAGGCGATCGGCATTGTCAGGAATGGCTTCGGCTAATCTTGTCAAAATCCGACCACGTTCAACGGGCGAAACCTCTGCCCATTCACCTCTCAAGGCCCGGTCTGCNGCATCGACAGCTTCGTTCACATCGTCTTCTTGGCAATTCGGGATTTCACACCACGCAACTTCTGTGGCTGGATTGGTTGACGACATCCATTTACCACTTGCTGGGTCGCGCCACTGGCCATCAATGAAAACTTGGAAGCGTGGTAGCTTGTCTTCACTCATTATATATCTCCCATAAACACCAAAGTTTTTATAGTGCGCTTCCTCATTATACCGGCACACCAACAACAAGGACCACACACATAAGCAACTATACTTTAATGGTTTTTCGATAAGATTCTTGACCGATCAACCTGCCGCGTTTTAGTCCAGTCAATCATTCTCGGCGACAAGTCTCGCCTTAGAGAAACCTTTAGCCCCTAACCTTCTCAACAAATCTCCCTCGCCAGAGGGTGTTTTCCCTGNCTGATACATAATGCCNGGATAATCGAACAGTTCAATCTCTGGCACGNTCGGTCGACCGTTATCTGTGTACAACCACAGCCGCAAAAGATGCCTGCGAATACCGTTAGGTTTATCGTCTTCAAAAGCTTCCCTAGCATGCATAATGAAAAGATTGTTATAAAACGCCGCCTCACCAAGCTCTAGTGAGAACTGCATCATCACTTCATCACGATGGGCAATCTCATCAAGACAGTCCATTGCAGCAACATCGCTTGTTGTGAGGGGCTGGCCACGCAAAGTCGCGCCAGCCTCGATGAAACCACGCATGTAGCGGCTACTCAAATAGTCGTCTCTGCATGAAAATACAGGCACTTGGTGCGGCGTGTATGGAAGTTCATTCGGACCCTCCTCACCCAAACGGTAAAGCGAGAACCCTTGNTATAATCTTTCCAAATGTTCAGGCGCCTCNTCCCGCATGATGTTATGAATNGCCACTGAGGAAGCGTAACGACTGGCACCACCCGATTTNGGTTTTCCAATGCACAACATACCATGGTAATTACCCATATCGTTATGCAATGACAATTCCCTTTGACTTCGGTAAGCCCGAGCATTGGAGTCGACATCTGTAACATCGACAACATGACCCAGGCGGTCACCGAGTACGCTTTGATTCACCGCTGTTCCCAAGTGCAAACCNACCGCCCAATACATATATTCAATATCCTTGCTTTCCCAAACACCCACAGGAAAACCACGGAGGATAACAAGTCCCTTTTTGTGGTCTAGACGATGCTTAAGCTCAGCTAGCACAACGTCGACACCGGGTAATTTAAAATCGGCAAGCGTCGTCTTCTCTACATCCAGCCCCCGCCGCCTAACCTCGTCGATCGCAGCGCGAAATATCGGTAGGTATTGACAATCAAGGTCTAGAACAAAAGACGTTTTTCCTGTCACGCTCTCNGCTGTCCANGCACTGGGATGGTCGATGTNATTNNAAATTCGCTCGTGCACGTCTANTCGCCACGGGTCAACAAAAGAATCTTTTCATGTAACNCTCTAGGAATACTCGTTCCTTCTTTAGCAATGCGTTCACGATTAGCATGNCGTCTCGATCCAGGTAATCGAACACCTTCTAATCTGACAAGCTCATCAAAAAANTTNTTGCTGTGCGAACACCANCCGNCAGNGTCCCCAAANTGATTGGGATCAATCGCCAATAACAACTCCCCGCCACGCGGCGGTCCCCCATCCTTGTTATCTTGCNAGGCGGCTTCATAACTAAATGCTTGCCCAATCAGTCCCCCCGCCAACAAATCAACCATCAACGCGATGGCAGACCCCTTGTAACCACCNAAAGGTAACTGCGTACCACCGTTGATGATNGCATTTGGNTCTGTCGTGGGCTCNCCATGACGATCAAGACCTACNCCCATAGGCACTTGNTGGCCNTCTCGAGCCGATATCATGATCTCNCCCCGAGCCATCGCAGCAGACGCTTGGTCAAACACGAAAGGGGGCCGGTCACCTCGCGGCCAGCCGAAAGCCATCGGATTCGTTCCAAAAAATGGTTGGGTAGAACCAGCTGGTGCCACGGATGGCAGATAGGAGGTGAAAGCGAAGACAACAAGTTCATGCTTCACAATCGACTCTATCTCAACCCATAACGCTGAAAAGTGNTGCACATTTACGACAGCTAAGGCGGCCAATCCAGANGCTTTAGCANCCTGAACCAGAGCTGGACANCCATATTGTAATGCCAAGGGNGCGTACCCNCCATGGCCGTCAACGCGCACAATCCCCGAAGTTGAACGCTCAACCGTGGGGACCGCCTGCCCATCAACCTTACCGCTCCTAAGTGATGCCACATACCCCGGCAACCGAAATAAACCATGCGATGGGCATCCATCTGCTTCCGCAGCTGCCATCGTGGCTGCTACTGCTTGAGAATTGGCGTCGTCACATCCATTTGCGTCAAGACATGCCTTCCCCAATTCATGAACTTCATCAATGCTAATTTTTATATTTTCCATTCTGTTTTTTCATCTTAAATGGTTGGGTTATTCAGAATAATAAATATGTCAGGAACGCGTTTCGCGTTGCCAAGAGCNCACAGCCAATCCAATCTTACAGCACTTTCCTAGCCTACCCAGACCGAACCACAATGGCCACTGATATCTTGAAGATCTAATTGTGATTTTTATTCCAATTACAGGGCTGAGTCACTCACCTTCCGCCATCAAAGCCATCGCGTTCGCGATGATCCGACCAGCCACCAACGCACCTAAATCGTCCAAGTCACGCTCAGGCATAAACTCAACCAAACTAAATGCTGCCAGATTCGCCTTTTNATGGACACCNTGCAGTAACTCAATCATTTGCCAATAAGACAGNCCCCCAGGAGCACGGCCGATNACGCCNGGCACAATCGACGGATCNAGTCCATCTATATCCAATGCAACAATTACNTTNGAGTCGGGTTCTATAAGGCGTATCGCTGNCTCCACGCCATCTGTAGCTATTTTTTTAGCGGACAGAAAATTAACCCCCCACAAACAAGCATCCTCATAGTCGTTTNGGCGAGCAGAACCGATTGCCCTTTGTCCTACTTGAATCATCTTAACGATATGTGGCATCTCTGACGCACGTCGCATGTTAGACGATAAACCATATCTTTCACCGTCAACCTCATCACGCCAATCAATATGCGCATCAATCTGGAGAATTGTATATTCGCCTCTTCCTGAAAAAGCCTCAAAAATAGGAATTGGAACCGAATCGTCACCACCGATCACAATCGGTTTGGCATTTTTNTCNAGAATGGTGGCAATAGNCTCACGGAGGTCCGTGNGATTTTTCGCNAANTCTTCCTCATGATANGGCAAATCACCACAGTCAATAACAGCACTGACATCTGACAAAAGCGGCCTGCCTAGGTCAAAATCAATGTGATACAAATTAGCTGCGTAGGGAGCGATGGCCGCACGAATAGCAGTAGGTGCATGAGCGCAATAAGCTCCGATTGATTTGTAAGGNGTAATGTTAGGGGCTCCCAGTATAGCNACGCGGGCCGACAAGGCTTTTAAGTCATGGAGCTGCGGTAAACCCAGAAAAGAATCTGATTTTACTTCACCAAACATTTGGTCAATCCGCGGTTGGTTAGACATTCCTCCTCCTCAGAAATCCAAACAAAAGTCGAGAATATTAGACTTTCCCACTATTGCACCAGTCCGTGAATAGCATCCCGGCACCGACATATTTATTTATATAAATCAGTTCGCGGTGCCTTAGAACAGAATTCTACATCTTTGCCAAAGTAGTCCCTACTGATAGTGGACACGGTCTCAGGAATTTCCATTGGCATTAAATGCGTACTATCTGAAACTTGATGAGAATCGAAGCCTGCGTGTTGTACTAGATCGTTCGTTAAATCCTGAACCAAACTATCCACATCACTTGAGAGTAGCAGCACTGGTATTGCAATGGACGGTAAGAGTGAGAAAAATCCATCATCTAAATTATTTTCATATCCGGCGGACTCAACTTTTTTTGAACAATGTAAAATCCAATTTTTCCCCTCTTTTCTCAAGACACCACCACAATAGTTTTGCAGAGCTTGTAACGAGAGGTACTGGAAACGCGGCCGATCTCTCAATCGATCAACCATCTCTTCGATCGAACTAAATCGATCTCTTCTTCTCTGTGTTGCCTCCACCAGTGAAATTTGAGCCGCGATCTGTCTATTGTGCAAATTATGAGTGGGCGGCGGTGAAACAGGTGGCTCAATCAAAACCAAACGGCGAAAGCGATTGGGCTTGTTTAACTCGGCATATAAAGCATGAAGGCCGGAAAGTGAATGAAAAAGACCATAAGTAGGTGCTGGACCGAATACTTTATCGAAATGGTCGATCACTTCTATCATATCTAATCGGAGTCGCGCCTGTGTATGGGCTTCTAATTTATACCTTGAGCTTAGGCCATGATTTCTTAGGTCAATTGCCAAAACGCTTCCCCAAGTGGCGACAGAATCAACTAATTGCGCGAACGCGTTTACAGAAAATCCATTGCCATGACCGATTAGTATCCTCGGCCGATTAGCCGCGTAGCAGCATCGCACACTCAGCACGGCACCGTCTGACATCTCAATGTTAATTCTCGATTCACGCAATCCAAAGCTCCATTGTCAAACCTGTTCCGATTAGTCTTTCTTCGACAAAGAAACAAGGCAACTTTAACTAGAATTTGTATCAATGTATGCAATGACACAACAAGAAACCGTCCCCACATTATCTCGTCAAAATCGACACATACAAAAAAATACCAGGCAGTAATTTATACAAATGTCGACGACGCTCCTACCACGATGATAACCTCCCGTTTTCGCATTGCTGGGAGCCTATCAATGGGCCAGTTCTATTTCGATGATGACGCCGACCTGAGTCTAATTCAGGACAAGACAATTGCTGTAATTGGATACGGTAACCAAGGACGATCTCAAGCCCTCAACCTCAAAGACAGTGGTCTTAATGTAGTGGTGGGAAATATTGAAGACGAATACGCCGATATGGCCCGGGCAGACGGATGGGACCTTCTTTCCATCGAGGACGCCTCTGCTCAATCTGATATCAAGTTACTACTCACATCGGATGACTCTCATCCTGAGGTGTGGAATAACTGGATGGTGCAGCACACAAAGCCAGGCGATGTTCTTTCATTTGCACATGGTTTCAACATCCACTACGGAGAGGTAAAACCAGATTCGCGGATTGATGTAATCATGGTGGCCCCCAGAATGCTCGGTGAAGGCGTACGTGCCACCTTCCTAGAGGGTCGTGGTTTTCCAAGCCTTATCTCCGTTCATCAAGACGCCTCGGGACAGGCACACAATAGGTGTCTAGCTGTCAGCAAAGGCATCGGATCAACGAAGATGGGAGTACTTGAATCAACATTTGAGGAAGAAGTACTAATCGACCTATTCGAAGAACATCAACCAAGCTTATACGGTCTGCGCTGTATGTATCGGGCACTGGTTGAAGCTGGATGTTCTCCCGAAGCGGTCATGCTTGACCTGTATGCATCCGGAGAATCCGTGAAATTCGCGGAATATGGTCGTGATTTAGGGGCCTTTGAACGGATGAAACGTACATCACAAACCGCACAATTTGGCCATCTTGTGTGGTCAAAACAATACTTCGATGAAGAGAAGACCATGGAAGGCATGCGTGGAATGATAAAGAACATCAAAGATGGCAGTTTTATCGAGGCCTTGAAAGCAGAACGTTTAAAAAACAATAAGCAGATTGATAACACCTGGAAAGAAAATAATTCCCATGAACTAATCGAGAAAGAACATGAGCTTTATAAAATTCTGGGTAGACGTGACCGAGGCTCTACTGCGCCCGGGACAGACGATTAAGGTCTAAGGCCGACATCACGTATTGGAGCAACGCCTTATGGCTATTTCTTGGGACTCTCATGAGCACTAAAAGGTATAGACTGGGTGTAGATATCGGAGGCACATTTACTGACTTTCAGGTAATGGAGGAAGCTAGTGGCGCACTTTTCTCCCTAAAAGTCCCCTCCACAAAATTTGATCCTTGTGACGCTGTCATCACAGGAATCAAGACTTTAGAGGCCCGCTTCGGCATCTCTCCGAAAAACTATATCTACTTCGCACATGGTACGACTTTAGGCGTTAACACCCTACTCGAGAGAAACGGCGCCCGGGGTGGCGTCCTCATGACAAATGGTTTTACTGATACCTTGGAATTAAGGCGCTTACGCCTGCCAAAAGCAAATGATTTTTTTGTTCCGAAACCGGTGTCACTAATACCAAGACGGCATGTGCTTCCTGTACAAGAACGTATTGCATCAGACGGCAGAATATTACACCCAATCAAACGCGATGATGTACTAACGCAAGCGAAGTCACTCGTCAATGATGGAATCACAACTATCGCTGTTTGCTTCTTGCACGCGCACCGTAATGACGTGCACGAAGTACAGTGTAAGGCTTGGTTGGAGGAAACATTCCCAGACCTCTATGTTTGCACTTCATCAGAAGTTTGGCCGCAGCAACGCGAATACGAGCGTTCGTTGATTAGCGTAATCAATGCATACATTGGTGCTCGCATGAAAATATATTTCGAAAACCTGCAAAGGCGGACTAATGAGCTTGGTATGACATGCCGAGTCTTTTCCACTAAATCTAACGGCGGGGTGATGAGTATCGGAAGCGCCGCGGCCCGTCCAGTCGAGACACTTTTATCTGGCCCTGCATCCGGAGTCATTGGCGCAACACACGTTGGCAAGAGCAGTGGTCATTCCGAACTGGTAACTCTGGACATGGGGGGTACCAGTGTGGACGTATCTGTGGTCACCGGTGAGATACGCTACTCTGGGGAAAATACGATCGGCGATTACCCTGTCATAATGCCTGCGGTTGACGTATCTGCAGTTGGGGCAGGTGGCGGCTCGGTTGCGTGGGCTGATAACGAAGGGGTATTAAAAGTAGGCCCGCGAAGCGCCGGCGCGAACCCTGGACCCGCCTGCTACGGCAGGGGAGGCATAGAACCAACTGTCACTGACGCATATTTGTGCTCTGGAATAATTGCCCCAACCCAATTTCTTGGCGGCGAGATGTCACTTCACCAAAATCTTGCCGAACAAGCCATTGACACTTTGAGTGCAAAATTAGGATTGGACAGAAAACAAACCGCAGATGCAATTCTGCAAGTCACTACATCAAATATCTATGCAGAACTACTACCTCAGCTAGCACGCCGGGGAGTAAATGCGAACAATTTTACACTGGTTGCCTATGGGGCCGCCGGACCTACGCAAGCTTTTATGCTGGCCCGCGACCTAAATTTAGGCCAGATCGTAATACCGAGTTCCCCCGGAACTCTATGTGCACTGGGTTGCTTGGCCGCCGATGTCCGTGCTGACTTTGTCAACAGCATTTGGCATGAAACCAAACAAATAGATGAAGACCGATTACGACAGATTTACACTGAACTTCTTTCTCAAGCTGAGAAATGGCTGCAGGAACAAGAAATGTCTTTTGAACAAACCTATGTGTCTTGCTCCGCAGACATGTGTTACATCGGACAATCCTATGAAGTAAATGTGCCGTTTCCGCACCAGCAGCTTGATTCACTCACAGTTAACGAAATCATCGATTGGTTTAATGAACGCTACGAAATAGTTTATGGTTACGCTGACCCAGCGCACCCCACACGTATTTTAGAAGCTCGCTTACAGATTGTTGGTGTCACACCCAAACCCATTTTCACGCAAGCAAACACAAAAGTCGGCGACGAAGAACCCAAGGAAATTAGAACACTATTTGAGCGCGGCCAATCGTTCGAAGCCAAAGTGTGGAATCGTAATCAACTTCAAGAAGGCCGTTATTACTATGGACCGATGATTGTCGAACAATATGACACCACTGTATACATCCCCGATGGGTTTAAAATTACAGTGGATAAACAAGCAAATTTGATTGGAGAAAAACGCAAGTCATGATGGATCAAAAAGTTCGACTAGAGATTCTGTCAAATAGATTTCAGGCGATTGTCGATGAAATGGCACAAGTTATTTCCCGAACGGCCCATACTGTGTTTGTAAAAGAAACACAAGACTATGGCGCCGTTTTGGTTTCCAGAAATGGTGAAGTCTTCGCAGCGCCGCGTCGATACGGTGTGCTTATGATGGTTGGGATGCCAATGGATGGAGCCATAAGCTATCTTGGAGAAGATGTTCAAGAAGGTGACATTTTCATCTCGAACGACCCGGAGGCCACCGAAGGAATGTGTACTCACTTGTCCGACATATTCCTTTGGAAGCCAATTTTCTATCGAGGAAATCTTATCTGTTGGACTTGGTCTTTTATCCATGTCTCCGATATTGGCGGTCGAGTCCCTGGTTCAATCGCTCCTTCAAGTCATGAAGTATTTCAAGAAGGAATACGTATCACTCCACAAAAACTGTTTCGTGCCGGGAAATTGTATAAACCACTGCTAGACATGATTCTTGCCAACTGCCGCACTCCTGACCAAAACTGGGGCGACATGAAAGCATGCTTGGCAGGCCTAGCAACCTCCGAGGCACGTGTCGTGGATCTCGTGGACCAATATAGTTTTGAAATTATTGACCAAAGTGTGGATGACGTCCTGAACTATGCTGAAAAACAGTCACGCCGAATAATAGAACACGTACCCGATGGAACCTATCATTTTCACGATTATATCGAAGCTGACATGGTCGGGCTGGGTCTAATCAGAATCAAAGTAGCTATGACTATCAGCGATGATGAGATGCTGCTGGATTTTACCGGTACCGCCCCCCAGGTTCGCGCCGCGTTAAATCTACCAACCTACAATAAAACTGGTCATTGGATGTTAATCACAGGACTGGTGAATTGGATTTGCACCCAGGAACCCACTATTGCCTACAATGCTGGTTTAGTTCGACCAATGAAAGTCAATATTCCACGCGGCACAATTCTTAATCCGGAACCTGGGGCCGCCTATGGTGCACGCTATTCGACCTCGCACAAAGTGTGCGACGTCACCGTTGGAGCTCTCGCGCAGGCGGTTGTGAATGAGCTCCCAGCTACGGACTCTGGACAAGGTTCAATTCTCCTAGTTTCAGTTCCAGATATGAAGACCGGCGGCAGCAAGGTCAGCGTTATCCAACCAATAGTCGGCGGCGCAGGCGGTCGCCCCATGGATGACGGTGTTGATGGAACTATGGTTATCCTAAATTTCTTGAAAAATATCCCCACTGAGATTTTTGAAAACGAAATGCCCGAGGTATTAATTCATCATTATGGCTTACGTGAAGACTCAGGGGGTGCGGGCGAATACCGGGGCGGCACCGGCATCGAGATTGAGTTCGAAACTTCAGTTCCCTATACCTCAATAACCTCCCGCTGCATGGAGAGATACGTATTCGGACCACCTGGGCGGCTCGGCGGAGAGCCAGGTGCAACCGGTTACACACTCTTTAACCCAAGAACTGACCGGGAAACGAATATCGGAAAAATCGACGTTTTAGAAATGCAACCAGGTGACCGGCTGCGAATCGGCACACAAGGTGGGGGCGGGTACGGTGACCCACTAAACAGACCGCTCGAAAAAGTCGCCGAAGACGTCAGCAATGGATTGGTCCACCAAAGAACGTGCGAGAACCTCTACGGGGTCATAATACGCGATGGGCGAATTGACAAAGAAGCCACCCGTAAACAACGCGCGAAGCTTCAAGCAGAGCGAGGGTGGAATGAGCCCCCCTTGTTTGGATTTGGTGAAGCACGAGAGATTTATATGTCAAAGTGGACGACCGAGATAGAAGACGCGCTTTCCAACGCAATCAAAGATTTACCAATACAACTAATGCAATTTCTGCATACACGACTCCAGCGGGATATTTCAACGATGTTGGAAAACGGCGAAAACGTCAATCCGAAACGAGTTGAAGCTATGGTGAAGCAACACCAAGAATTGATGCTAGCCAGCCATGCCTGACGAATGATTAAATAGGCCTATAGCAATCGGTGTTTTGGAGAAAGTTGATGGCGTTAGCAAATTCCCCCCTTCCTATGAGCGATCTGGAATGGTCAACTCGAATAGATTTGGCGGCCGCTTACCAGCTTACAGACTTATATGGCTGGACTGACCTCGCGGGCACACACATCTCGGCACGTATTCCAGGAACCAATGAGTTCCTACTTAATCCATTCGGCCTGTTCTTTGAAGAAATCACGGCCTCGTCATTAATTAAAGTTGACTGCGAAGGCAACTTGCTAAGTGAATCCGACTACCCAATCAACCCGGCTGGATTCATCATTCATTCAGCGCTCCACATGGGCAGCCCAACAGCTCACTGTGTAATGCACACCCATACACGCTCCGGCAATGCCGTTGCCATGCAAGCGGATGGCTTGTTACCTCTCACTCAAAAAGCCTTAATTCTGGAACCTTTCCTTCGCTATCACGACTATGAGGGTATTGCCTTAAATGAGGGTGAAAGGGAGCGCCTAGTCACGGATATGGGTCAAGACGGTCGCGTTATGATCTTACGAAACCACGGCCTGCTTACGATCGGAGAGTCTGTAGCAGAAGCATTTACTTGGATGTATCGAATAGAGAATGCTTGCAGTTATCAGGTTGATGGCCTAGGTGGTGGTCAGAAACTGCACTATCCCAATGAAAAAGTCCAAGAGCAGACACGGCAGCAAGGGTGGAACGTTCTCGGACCTAACGGCTTTTCTCGGGCAGGTTTTGAATGGCCTGCTCTTATTAGAAAACTGGAGCGGGAACGGGGTACGAGTTACAAAAGCTAGATGCTCGTTCCCGGAACTAACCACTATACTAGTGCTCCAGCCCCTTGTAGGTCCATTTTTATCAGTGCCAAAGAAAATTTTGGTCAATCTGGCGGTACGATTGGCTGACCTGTCCGAGCGGTCAATCCGCCATCGGCCAGTAGGTGTGCCCCCGTTATAAATGATGCATCCTCAGACGCTAGGAACGCTATCGCTGACGCAACCTCTTCGGGATGACCCATGCGACCGAGCGCAATTGACTCGTTATAAGCTTGTGTAAATTGCGAATCAGGTAGGGAATCAATCATTCTCTCCGAAGCAATTGGGCCCGGACAAATAGCATTAACTCGAATATTGTCCTTGCCAACCTCCCATGCAAGGCATTCGGTGAAGTTAATCAGTGC